>DATHAP010000032.1 GCA_035489715.1 Actinomycetes bacterium | reverse complement strand
GGGTCCACCATGCTGCAGCAGGAGCAGCAGGTGATCCTCGCGCTCGACCGGCTCGCGGACATCGCACTGTCCAGGGCCACCACGAGTCGCGAACGCGAGCTGATCATCGCCGACCGAGACATGGTGGCTCATGCTGTGCTGCACGGTTATGAGACCAGCGAGCTGGTGCAGATCGATCTGGACGATGTCCGGGACGTGCTGACCCAGCACCGCACGGACTCGAAGGACTGAGGGGCTGAGAGGATTTTTGTCAACCGGAGGTTGACGATGTGCCAAACGTCAACTTAAGGTTGACGCATGACGTTGGACGACCTGATCACCCAGGTGCGGACCCGGCAGCCGGACGGGACGCCGTTGGACCAGCTCGCCGAGGCGGCAGAGGTGGCGGCGTACGTCGACGAGCTGGCCGACCACCTGGTCGGGCACTTCGTCGACCAGGCCCGCCGCTCCGGTGCCTCCTGGACAGCGATCGGGCAGAGCATGGGAGTCACCAAGCAGGCGGTCCAGAAGCGGTTCGTCACCGGCGAGCCGTCGTTGGACCGGTTCACCAACCGGGCGAAGGTCGTGGTTCTCAAGGCGCAGAACACCGCCCGGGAGCGCGGCGAGCCGGAGGTCACCAGCCTGCACCTCGTGCTCGGCCTGCTGGCCGAGTGGCAGGGCCTCGCGGGTCAGGCGCTCGAGGCGGCCGGCGTGCCGGAGCACGCCGTGCGGAGCGCTGTCATCGAGGCCCTGCCGACAGCCGCCAAAGCCGGCCGCCAGCACGCGCCGTTCTCGCCAGGACTCGGCAAGGTGCTCGAGCTCAGCGTCCGCGAGTCGCTGCGGCTGGGCCACACCTACGTCGGCACCGAGCACCTGCTGCTCGCCCTGCTCGAGGTGGGTGACGAGCCGGGCGCCCAGGTCCTGACCGGACTTGGGGTGACCAAGGCTGACATGGAGGCCAGCACCCTCCAGCTCTTGGCCGAGCTGGTCTGAGCCGGCCGGGTCAGCGGGCCAGTCCGAGGACCCGGCTGATGTCCGGCGCCCGCAGCTGCCGCACGCACCAGGCGAAGTGGCCGTCGTGCTCGTCGGAGCCGAAAAGCGTGCAGGTCACCACGGCGTACGCAGCGCGGTAGACCACCAGCACGTCCGGGTCGTGCCCCAGCCGGTCCGCGAGCTCGGCCGTCAGCCGGGTGGTGATCTGTTGGGCGTGCGCGCCGTACATGTCGAAGATCGACGCGGTGACGCCCGCGTCGAACCGCGGATCCCCCGCGGTGGTCATGAACCGGAAATCGAGCACTGCGACCGGCTTCCCGTCCGAGTCGAGGTGAATGTTGGCCCCGAACAGGTCACCGTGCACCACGGTGTCCGGCACCGGCTCGACGGCGGACAGCCGCTCGCCGACGGCGACCAGCCGCCGGTCGAGGTCGGGGAGGGCCTTGTGCAGCGCGGCGCCGGCTGTCGCGACCCGACGTCTCACGAGCCGGAGCAGCGCCTCGGTGAACGAGTCCCCCGGCGTACGGAAGGCGGCGTTCTCACTCACGACGGGCAGCACCCGCATCGCATCGCTGCCGGGCACCGCCGCCAGCGCGCGCAGGCTCGCGACGACCGCGTCGACGGCCCAGCCCGGCACGCCTTGGGCATCCGGGTCGAGCCGGTGCTGCATCGCCGTCCCGGGCAGCTCGCGCTCGCCCTCCACCGCGCGGCCGACCGGCTCGGCGCCGACGAGGCCGAGTGCTGCCAGCCGGCGGCGCCACCCTCCTCGTCGACCATCGGCCCCATCGTGCCAGCGCGGATCGCTCGGCAAGGGCACCGGGCGGCGGGCGCTGCTGGGCCGGACGGGTAACCGATACCGGGGCAAACCGCGCGCCGACCTCCCGCGACGCCGCCGATGATCCCTACCCTGCGGACAACGGGTCCGAGCGGAAGCGGTGAGGTCGTCACAGTGGGTCGCCCGAAGCCTCTCCCGCGCAGGCCGCGGCGCCCGTACGGTGTCAAGGTGCCCATGCCGGGTGTCGACAGGTTCACCGTGTCGCCGACGCAGGACCAGACCTACGACGCGGCCGTCGCCGCCGCCGTGCCGACCCTGGCGGCGGGCCTCGGCGGGATCTTCGCGCTGTTCGCCGTCCTGCACGTCGTCATGCTCGACGGGACCGCGCGTCTGGTGATGGTGCCGATGGCCGCGGCCAGCGCGCTGGTCTACGCCCTGATCGCCCTCACGGTGCACAAGCGGCGGGTGCCCGACCACCTGGCCCAGCCGCTGACCGCGGCCATGGTCCTGCTCGTCGTGGCCAACGCCGTCGTCCACCTGGTGCTGGTCGCGCAGCCGCGCCAGTCGACCAACGTGATGCTGGTGGTCGTCGGCGCCGGCGCGGTGCTGCTGTCGCTGCGCTGGCTGCTCGCCACCCTCTACCTCGCGTGGGGTGCCTGGGCGGTCGGTGCCTTCATGGTCGGCTCGGCGGCCTCCTGGCCGCACTACGTCGTCGGCATGGTCAGCGCGACCCTGCTCTCGCTCGTCATCAACCACCTGCGGCGTGCCGGTGTTCGCGACCTGGCTGCCGAGCGGGCCGCGGCCGAGGCGGCTGCGGTGCGCGACCACCTGACCGGCGTGGCCAACCGGCGTGGGCTGGCCATGGTCGGCGCACAGATGGTCGAGCAGGCGCGCCGGCAAGGCGACGCCGTGCACTGCATCTTCGTCGACATCGACGCGCTCAAGCAGGTCAACGACGCCCTCGGCCACGCCGCCGGCGACGACGTCATCGTGGCGGTCGCCGAGGCGCTGCGCTCGGTCACCCGCGCTACCGACGTGGTGGCCCGGTGGGGCGGCGACGAGTTCTGCGTCCTGGGTCCTGGCCCTGGCATGGCCCCGCTCGAGCTGGAGCGGCGGGTCCGCGACAGCGTGCTCCTGCAGGCGCCGATCCCCGAGGACGTGTGGTCGGTCAGCGTCAGCGCCGGTGGGTCGATGCTGGCGCCTTGGGACGCCGGCACCCTCGAGACGCTGCTCGGCAAGGCGGACCAGGAGATGTACCTGCGCCGGTCGCTGCGGGCCGAGGGGCGGCCCGAGCCGCGCCGCCCGGCAGCCGCCGAGTAGCGCCAGAAACGGTCATCGACGACGCTTTTCGGCCTTCGCGTACTGCGGGCGATCGTCTCCTTTGCACCGATCGATGACATGGTGGAGCCGGATCTTGCCCTCGCCGTCACATAGGCCTACCGTGACCGCGTCCACCGGGTCGGGGACCGGACCATCTGGTCGAGAAGGGCTCGGACATGGCGTTCACGCGTCGACAGAAGACGGGCAGTGCATCGGTCGCGGCAGCGGCCGTGGCGGCTGCGGTGGTGGTGCTGGCGACGGCGGGTGGCGGAGGACCGTCTTCGGCGGGGCCGTCGTACATCGGGTACCTCGAGCGCACCGGTCAGGGCGAGGAGGCCCGTGAGGAGCGCGAGCGGGAGGCCGAGGAGGAAGGCGGCGTCGAGTCGATCGTCGGTAACCCGAACGAGGAGTCGGCGGAGATCTTCAACGCCCTGAGCTCGGTGGCCAATGCGAGGTTGGCGCCGCGCGGCTCGGTGCCGGCCGGCAACCTGAGCGCCTCCTTGTCCGCCTTCAAGTCCCTGAGCGGCACGTCGGCCACCTGGGACGAGATCACCGACGTCCCCTACGACGCGGACGACCCCGAGTACCGCGACCCGAGCTTCTCCAACTCCTCCGGCGGAGCGGGCTTCGTCGCCGGCCGGATCACCGGCCTGGCAGTCGGCAACGGCTACCTCTTCGCGGGAGGCGCCAACGGCGGCGTGTTCCGGAAGTCGCTGGGCGCCAACTTGAAGTCCACATCGGACGACGGCGCATGGACGCCGATCTCCGACAAGATCCTCTCCCTCTCGACGGGTGACCTCGTCTACGACGCGGACGCCGACGTGCTCTGGTACGCCACCGGCGAGGCCAACACCGGGGCCACCTCGTACACCGGAGCGGGTGTCTACCGGCTGGCCAACGCGAGCACGGGCACCTTCAGCCAGTCGGACCGGGTCGGCGGCACCGAGCTGGAGAGCCGCGGGATCAACCAGCTCAAGGTCGATGCCGAGGGCAAGCAGATCTACGCGGCCACTACCCGGGGGCTGTGGCGACACCCGCTGTCGGCGTCGGGTGAGTGGGAGAACGTCTTCATGCCCAACCTGGAAGACGACTCCGACATCACCAAGCCGTACAACAACATCGTCAACGACGTGGCCATCGAGCCCGGCACCACACACATCCTGGTCAACGCGGCGTGGCGCAGCGGCGCCGCGTACAACGGCTTCTACTACAGCCCGACCGGCAACGCGAAGACCTACACCCGAGTCAACCCGACCGGTGCCCTCCAGGCTCAGGACGTGGGCAACGCCGAGTTCGCCTTCAGCGCCGACGGCTCGATCCTCTACACCGTGGTCGAGTCCCCGAACAAGCTGAACCACTCGCCGCAGACGGTGCTGAACGGCGTGTTCCGTTCGGACACCGGCAAGCTCGCCGGTCCATGGACCCGTATCGCGTCGAGCGGCAAGCTCGCCTCCTCGGGTTCCGCATTGCGCGGGTCCGGTGGAGTGTTCTACCGGCCAGGCGTACAGGCCTGGTACAACAACTTCATCGAGGTGGACCCCGCGGACGCTCGGCACGTCTACCTCGGTCTGGAGGAGGTCTACGAGAGCCGCAACGCCGGCACCAGGTGGTCCACACCGGGGCCGTACTGGAACTTCGGGTTCAACTGCTGGGACATATCCGACCCCACCGGGGGTTGCCCGGAGACGACACACTCCGACCAGCACTCGATCGCCTTCGGGGACGGCTACGTCTACGTCGGCAACGACGGCGGCGTGAAGTCGCGGCCGGCGCCGCCTTCGGCGAGCAAGGAGGACGCGGCCGGGCACGCCACCGACTGGCTGAACCACAGCCCCGGGCTGCGGACCCTGCAGTACTACTCAGTGGGCGTCGGCCGTGACACCACGGCGGGTGCCGGGAAGTTCCTTGTGGCAGGTGGGTTGCAGGACAACGGCGGCTCGCTGCTGCGGGCGGATGCGAACGAGATGGTCTCGCCGTTCGGCGGTGACGGCGGCGACATCATCGTCGACGCTGACGACGGCTGCCAGATCCTTGACGAATACGTCTACCTCAACCTGTGGATGACGAAGACCTGTGGCAAGACCAAGGGCGATGTCAGCGCGGTCTTCGACGTCAGCGTGCCCGACCCCAACCCGCGGTTCACGGCCCCGTTCCGGATCGTGCGCGGTTCGCAGAACACCGGCAACGGCAGCACGGAGCGGTGGGTTGCCGGCGGGAACAAGGTGTGGACGCACGACCGGGCCTTCTCGTACACCTCCGACGAGGCCGAGGCGGACGCCTCGCACGGTTGGCGCAAGATCGCTGACCTGGGCACCGCTGGCCGGATGACCGTCGGGCTCGACGCGATCGCCAACCCGGCGGCACCGAAGGACGCGTCGAAGGACGTGGTCTACGCGGCCTGGTGCGGCGAGAGCAACTGCAACAGCGCGGGCTTCACCCGCGGTGTCAAGACCAACTACGGCGGCACGTCTCAGGCACCGTGGCACGAGCTGGACATGACGGGCCTGCCGACCCGCTACCCGAACGCCGTGTGGATCGACGAGAAGGCGAACGCGACCGGTAACACGATCTACCTGGTGTTCAACGGCTACAACCGCCGGTTCATCGAGGGTCCGGGCGCCGGCCTGACCCACGTCTTCAAGGGCGTGGTCAGCACCCAGACCAACACCGACGGCACGCTCAAGGTGGCGTGGACCGACATCTCCGGCAACATGCCCAACGTGCCGGCGACCGACGTCCTCCGCGTCGGCAACACCCTCGTCGTGGGCACCGACTACGGCGTCATCGTCAGTGGGCTCAACGGCGGGACCTGGCAGCGCGTGGGCGCTTCGCCCGGCTCGTCGGCCGCCGCGCTTCCGCTGACGACGGTCTACGACCTGCACCTCGGTCCGGACGGCTATCTGTACGCCGGCACCCACGGCCGAGGTATCTGGCGTACCAGCACCAGCGGCTGGTAGCCGGCTGACGGCACAGGGGTGGTCCCGCTCGACCGAGCGGGACCATCCCTCGTCCGTTATGGTGGTCCTGTGCGTACCGGACTGCTCCTTACCGAGCCGCGCTGACATCGAGACCCGTCAGTGCGGCTGCCCCTCCCTGCGAGGGGCTTTTCTGTGTCCGGACCCGAGTCCCCACGAGGAGCGCAGCCACATGAGCGACATCGCCGACACCGCCGACACGGCCGACACCGCCGCCACTGCCCCCCACGACGGTCGCGACGACGCCGACGCGCCGCCCCACCGCTACACCGCCGCCCTGGCGGCCGAGATCGAGCGCCGCTGGCAGGACCGGTGGGAGGCCCAGGGGACGTTCGCCGCGCCGAACCCGAGCGGCCCGCTGGGCGACCCGGAGGCGGTGGCCGGCCGGCCCAAGCGCTACGTGCTGGACATGTTCCCGTACCCGTCGGGCGTCGGGCTGCACGTCGGCCACCCCCTGGGCTACATCGCCACCGACGTCTACGGCCGCTATCTGCGGATGACCGGCCACAACGTGCTGCACACCCTGGGCTACGACGCGTTCGGGCTGCCCGCCGAGCAGTACGCCGTGCAGACCGGCCAGCACCCCCGTACGACCACCGAGGCCAACATCGTCACGATGCGCCGCCAGCTGCGCCGGCTGGGGTTGGCGCACGACCCGCGCCGCAGCGTCGCGACCATCGACCCGGAGTTCTACCGCTGGACCCAGTGGATCTTCCTGCAGGTCTACAACTCCTGGTACGACGCGGAGCAGGACAAGGCCCGTCCGGTCGCCGAGCTGGAGGCCGAGCTGGCGGCGGGGACCCGGCACGTCGACCCGGAGGTCGCGCAGGCGGCGGGCGTCGAGCCCGGGCGCCCGTGGGACCAGCTGGCCGACGTCGAGCGGCGCAAGGTGGTCGACGCGCAGCGGCTGGCCTACCTGTCCTACTCGCCGGTGAACTGGTGCCCCGGCCTGGGGACCGTGCTGGCCAACGAGGAGGTCACCGCCGACGGACGCTCCGAGCGCGGCAATTTCCCGGTGTTCAAGCGCGACCTGCGGCAGTGGATGATGCGCATCACGTCGTACGCCGAGCGGCTGCTGGGCGACCTGGACGACCTGGACTGGCCCGAGTCCATCAAGCTGATGCAGCGCAACTGGATCGGCCGCTCCGAGGGCGCGCGGGTGCTCTTCCCCACGGCAGCCGGTCCGCTGGAGGTCTTCACCACCCGGCCGGACACCCTGTTCGGCGCCACGTTCATGGTGGTGGCTCCCGAGCACCCGCTGGTCGACGAGCTGGCCACGGGCGACTGGCCTGACGACGTACCGGCGTCGTGGACCGGCGGGCACCCGACAGCGCGCGAGGCGGTCGACGACTACCGGCGCGCGACCGCCTTGCGCACCGAGATGGAGCGACAGACGGAGGGGCGCGACAAGACGGGGGTGTTCACCGGCGGCTACGCCACCAACCCGGTCAACGGCGAGTCGATCCCGGTGTTCGTCGCCGACTACGTGCTGATGGGCTACGGCACCGGCGCGATCATGGCCGTGCCCGGCCAGGACGAGCGCGACTGGGAGTTCGCCGAGCGCTTCGGGCTGCCGATCGTGCGCACCGTGGCGCCGCCCGAGGGCTGGGAGGGCGAGGCCTACGTCGGCGAGGGGCCGGCCATCAACAGCGCCAACGACTCGGTCAGCCTGGACGGACTGGCCGTGACCGAGGCCAAGTCGCGCATCATCGACTGGCTGGAGGAGCGCGGCGCCGGCCGGCGCAACGTCACCTACAAGCTGCGCGACTGGTTGTTCAGTCGGCAGCGCTACTGGGGCGAGCCGTTCCCGGTGGTCTACGACGAGGACGGACTGCCCCGGGCGCTGCCGGACTCGATGCTGCCGGTCGAGCTGCCCGAGGTCGACGACTACTCGCCGGAGCGCTTCACCGAGGACGACAACACCAGCGAGCCGGTGCCCCCGCTGGCCCGCAAGCAGGAGTGGGTCGAGGTCACGCTGGACCTGGGCGACGGGCCGAAGCAGTACCGCCGCGAGACCAACACGATGCCGCAGTGGGCCGGCTCCTGCTGGTACGAGCTGCGATACCTGGACCCGACGAACCCTGACGCGTTCGTCGACCCCGACGTCGAGCGCTACTGGATGGGCCCGACCGAGAAGGCGAAGACCGGCGGCGTCGACCTGTACGTCGGCGGCGCCGAGCACGCGGTGCTGCACCTGTTGTACGCGCGGTTCTGGCACAAGGTGCTGTACGACCTGGGGCACCTGTCGAGCTACGAGCCCTTCCACCGGCTGTTCAACCAGGGCTACATCCAGGCCTACGCCTACACCGACGGCCGAGGCGCCTACGTGCCCGCTGACGAGGTCGAGGACCTGGAGGGCAACGGCTACTTCACCTGGCAGGGAGAGCCGGTGAAGCGTGAGTACGGGAAGATGGGCAAGAGCCTGAGAAACATGGTCACGCCCGATGACATGTGCGACACCTACGGCGCCGACACCTTCCGGGTCTACGAGATGTCGATGGGCCCGCTGGACTCGTTCCGCCCGTGGGAGACCCGGGCCGTCGTCGGCTCGCAGCGGTTCCTGCAGCGGCTGTGGCGCAACGTCGTCGACGAACGGACCGGTGACGTGCGCGTCGTCGACGAGGACCCGGACGACGAGACCCGCCGGCTGCTGCACCGCACCATCGACCAGGTCCGCAAGGACTACGCGGGCCTGTCGGACAACACGGCCATCGCGCGGCTGATCGAGCTGAACAACCACGTGGTGAAGGCCGGGGTCGCGCACCGTGAGGTGGCCGAGGCGCTGGTGCTGATGGTGGCGCCGCTGACCCCGCACGTTGCGGAGGAGATGTGGTCGCGGCTGGGTCACCCCACGTCGCTGGCCTACGAGCCGTTCCCCGAGGCCGACCCGGGCCTGCTGGCGGTCGCGTCGGTGACCTGCGTCCTGCAGGTGGCCGGCAAGGTGCGCGACCGCATCGAGGTGACGCCGGACGTGTCCGACGACGAGCTGCGCGAGCGGGCGCTGGCCTCCGAGGCGGTCACCCGCGCGCTCGACGGCCGCGACGTCCGCACCGTCGTGGTGCGCGCACCGCGCCTGGTCAACGTCGTCCCCGCATGAGCCGGCCGTCGCGGCCGCCGGGCACTGGACCGGTCGTGGTCGTCACCGACTCGACGAGCTATCTCCCGATGCAGCTGGTGGCGGAGCACGGCATCGAGGTGGTGCCGCTGCAGGTCGTCATCGGCGGCCAGGCCCACGACGAGGGCGGCGAGACGTCCTCCCGCAGCGTCACCGAGGCGCTGCGGTCCTGGACGCCGGTCACGACCTCCCGGCCGGGGCCGGCGGCGTTCGCCGCCGCCTATGACCGGGCGGCCGCTGCCGGGGCCGCCGGCGTCGTGTCGGTGCACCTGTCGTCGCAGATGTCGGGCACCGTCGACTCGGCCAAGCTCGCGGCCAAGGAGGCGCCGCTGCGGGTGGAGGTCGTCGACTCGCGGTCGCTCGGCATGGGCCTCGGCTTCGCCGTGCTCGCGGCCGCCCGCGCCGCGGCCGTGGGCGGCACCCTCGACGACGTGGCCCAGGTGGCCCGCGAGCGCGCCGAGTCGTCGGCGGCGGTGTTCTACGTCGACACCCTCGAGTACCTCCGCCGCGGCGGCCGGATCGGCCCGGCCGCGGCCCTCCTCGGCTCGGCCTTCGCCGTCAAACCGCTGCTGCACCTGGTCGACGGTCACATCGAGCCGCTGGAGAAGGTCCGCACGTCGGCCAAGGCGATCGCCCGGCTCGAGGAGCTGGCCGTCGAGCGCGCCGGCCACGGCCCCGTCGACGCGGCGGTGCACCACCTGGCCAACCCGGACCGCGCCGCTGCTCTCGCCGAGCGCCTGCGTGGCCGGCTGCCCGGCCTCGGCGACCTGCTGGTCAGCGAGGTGGGCGCCGTGGTCGGCGCCCACGTCGGCCCGGGGATGCTGGCCGTGGTCGTCGCGCCGAGCGGTCCCGCCGGCGCCTGACGGCGCTGACCGCCGGCGCCCACGGGCGTGGGGTCCGCGGTCGGTCGCGGTCGCCGCAGCACCGGTCAGGTCATACGTCGCGCTCGCGCCCGCAGGCCGTACGTCGCACCGCACCCGCAGGCCGTACGTCGCACCGCACCTGGAGGCGTACGTCGCACCGCACTCGTCCACAGGTCGTACGTCGCCCGGCAGTCGTCCACAACTCGCCCGTGGCCGACCGACCGGGCGCCCTCCGGTCCCTAGCGTCGTCGGGTGGGCACGCGCAGAGCACGGCACCGTCGCGGGTGGACCGGCATGCCCGGTGGCACGGACGCCACCGTGGCCGCCGGTCCGGCCCACGACGACGACCCGGCCGCGCTGGCAGTGCGCCGGCTGCAGCGGGTCCTCGGAGGTCGCGGAGCCGAGACCGGCCCGCCGTCCGGGTGGGTCCCGACCCGGCCGCTGCCGACCGACGTCTCGGTTTCGCGAGACGGGTCGCTCGAGCCCGACCCGGCGCTGCCCGTGGCACCACGCCCGCCACCGGGGCGCCCGGCCGGGCAGCGACCGGCGACGGCCGGACCCAGGCTCGCGGCAGTAGCCGACCGGCTGCCGGTGCGGCTGCGCGCGGCGGTCGTCGCACCCGCCGGGCGCGCGGTGGTCGCCCTGCTCGTCCTGGTGCTGGTCGCGGTCCTCGCCGCCGCCGTCACGACCTGGCTGGCCCGGCCGCGCGAGCTGCCCGCTCCGGACCGCGCCCGGCTGGTCGGCGCTCCGCTGCCCGCCGGGGCATCCGGTGGCCCCGCCGCCGGTGCAGCCGATGGTGGAGCAGCCGACGGCGGTGCCGGCTCGCCTCTCGCCGGCCCGGTCGCGGCGGCCAGCGCGTCCACGGGCATGCTCGTCGTGCACGTCGTCGGCGCGGTGCGACGCCCCGGCGTGGTGGAGCTGCCCGCCGGTTCGCGGGTCGCCGACGCCGTGGCAGCCGTCGGCGGGCTCACCGGTCGCGGCGACCCGGCGAGCGTCAACCTCGCCCGGCCGGCCGTCGACGGCGAGCAGGTCGTCGTGGCCCGGCGTGGTGCCGTGGGTGCCGCCGTGCCGCCCGCGGCGGGTGCTGCGGGCACGCCAGGGGTGGCGGTGCCGGGGGTATCGGCGCCGGCCGCGCCGGTCGACCTCAACACGGCCACGCTCGAGCAGCTCGACACGCTGCCCGGGATCGGGCCGGTGCTCGCCCAGCGGATCCTCGACTGGCGGGCGGCGAACGGGCGGTTCAGCACCGTGGAGGAGCTCGGTGAGGTCTCGGGAATCGGTGAGGCGACCCTGGGCGATCTCCGGCCCCTGGTGACGGTGTGACCACTGGCCAGGCTGCCGCCACCCCGGCCGACGTGCCGCCTGGCCAGCAGGCCGAGCAGCCGACCAGCCCGCCGGCGGAGCCGGCCGACCAGCCCGCCGACCTCCGGCTCGTCCTGCCGGCCCTGGCGACCTGGGCAGGTGCCTTCGTCGGCACGGCGGCCTGGCGCTCGCCGCTGCCGGTCGGCCTGGTGGCGGGGGCGTCGGCCGGGGTGCTGGTGGCTTCCCTGCTCGGCGCGGCGGCCCTGACCGGGCGAGTCCGCCCGGACCGCCGCCTGCTGGTCGCCTTGCTGACGGTCGGCGCCCTCGCCGGCGGGCTGGCTGCCGGCTCACTGGCGGTGCTGGCTGCGCTGCAGGGCCCGGTGGACGAGCTCGCGGCCGCGCGCGCGACGGTGAGCGGGCGGGCCACCCTGGTCGGTGACCCGGTGCGCCCGCTGGCGCTCGTGTCCGGGTCGCGCCGGGCACCGCCGCTCCTGGTGCTCCCGCTGCGGCTCGAGACGGTGCAGGCCCGGGGGCATGCGGTGCAGGTGCGCAGCCGGGTCGTCGGGCTCCTGCACGGCGCCGGGGCCGACCGTGCCGCGACCGCGCACCTGCTTCCCGGCCAGCACGTGCGGGTGGCGGGGCGCCTCGGCCCGGCGCGGGACGGGCCGCCGGCCGCGGCAGTTCTGACGCTCGTCCGGCCGCCCGAGCGGCTCGGCCGGCCGCCACCGCTGCAGACCGCCGCAGGAGACCTGCGGGCCGGGCTGCGTCGCGCTGTCGACGGCCTGCCTGCGGAGGAGCGTGGGCTGCTCCCCGGTCTGGTGCTAGGCGACACCTCCCGGCTGCCGGCCGACCTGCAGGCCGACTTCCGGACGGCCGGCCTGACCCACCTGGTCGCGGTCTCCGGCGCGAACCTTGCGATCGTCAGCGGCTTCGTGCTGCTGCTCGGGCGGTGGGGCGGCGTGCGCGGCCGGGCGCTGCCGGTGCTCGCAGCCGCGTCGATCGCCGGGTTCGTGGTGCTGGCCCGCCCCGAGCCGTCGGTGCTGCGGGCAGCCGCGATGGGCGCGCTGGCGCTGCTCGCGCTGGCGACCGGCCGCCGCCGACGTAGCCTCGCCGCGCTAGCGGCGACCGTGGTGGTGCTGCTGCTCGTCGACCCCTGGCTGTCCCGCTCGTACGGCTTCGTGCTGTCGGCGCTGGCGACCGGAGCTCTTGTCACCCTCGCGACATCCTGGACCGGCCGCTGGTCGAGCGCCGGTGTCCCGCGCCCGCTGGCCGCCGCGTTCGCCGCCCCGCTGGCGGCGCAGCTGGTCTGCGCGCCGGTGGTGGTGCTGCTCAGCGACCAGGTCAGCCTGGTCGCGGTGCCGGCGAACCTCCTCGCCGGGCCGGCCGTCGCCCCGGCCACCGTGGTGGGGGTGCTGGCCACGGTGGCCTCGGCGGTGCATCCCGGGACGGCCGCCGGGCTGGCCTGGGTGGCCGGCGGTTTCGTGTGGTGGATCGTCCGCGTCGCCCGGTGGTCGGCCGGTCTGCCAGCCGCCGCGGTCGCTTGGCCCGGGTCCGTGGCCGGAGCCGCCATGCTCGGCGCGGTGACCGTGGCGGCGGTGACAGCGGTGCGGTCTGCGGGCCGGCGACCGGTGCCGGCCGGAGCCTGCGCGGTCGCGCTGGTGGTCGCCCTCGTGGTGCCCGCGCGGACGCCGGGCTGGCCGCCCCGCGACTGGGTGATGGCGGCCTGCGACGTGGGCCAGGGCGATGCCCTCGTCCTGGTCGCCGGTCCCGGGACCGCGGTGGTGGTGGACGCCGGCCCGGAGCCGGCCGCGGTGGACCGGTGCCTGCGCCGGCTCGGGGTCCGCTCGGTGGCGGTGCTGCTGCTCACCCACCTGCACGCGGACCACGTCGAGGGGGTGCCCGGAGTGCTGCGCGGCCGGCGGGTCGGCGAGGTGCAGGTCGGCCTGCTCGACGAGCCGCCCGCCGAGCTGGTCCGGGTCCGCCGCTGGGCGGCGGCGGCCGGAGTGCCGGTGACCCGGGTTCGCCTCGGTGACCGGGTGCGGGTCGGGCCGCTGTCGTGGACGGTCCTGTGGCCGGCCCGCGTCGTGCACGCCGGGTCCGAGGCCAACAACGCGAGCACCGTGCTGCTCGTGCGGGTGCACGGCATCTCGCTGCTGCTCACCGGCGACGTCGAGCCCGAGGCGCAGCGGGTGCTGCTGGCCCGTGGCGGCCTGGGGCGCGTCGACGTGCTCAAGGTGGCCCACCACGGCTCGGCCTACCAGGACCCGGCCCTGCTCGCGACGGTGCGGCCCCGGGTCGCGCTGGTGTCGGTGGGGCAGGACAACGACTACGGGCACCCGGCGCGAGCGACGCTGGCCGCCCTGCGTCGCGCCGGTGCCGTCGTCGGACGCACCGACCGGGACGGGACGGTGCTTGTCGCCGGCTCGGGACGATCGGTCCGGCTGGTCACCAGCGGCGGGTAGCGTGGCGCCGATGGCCGACCTGCCGCCCCCAGTCACCCTCGTCACCGGTCCCGAGGACCTCCTGCGCGACCGCGCGGTCGCCGAGGTGCTGGTGCAGGCGCGCGCCGCCGACCCGGACGTCCAGGTCCACGACCTGCCGGTCGTCGGGCTCGAGCCGGGCCGGGTGACCGGGCTGGCGAGCCCGTCGCTCTTCGGCGAGCTGAGCGTCATCGTCGTCCGCGACGTGGCCGAGGCGGCCGAGGCCGTCACCACCGAGCTCAAGGAGCACGCGACCGCGCCCCAGGAGGGTGTCGTCCTCGTCCTGGTCCACCACGGCGGCGTCAAGGGCAAGGCGCTGCTCGACGCGGTGAAGAAGGCCGGCGCCGCCGTAGTCGAGTGCAAGCCGGTCAAGTGGGAGAGCGACAAGATGTCGTTCGTCCAGGCCGAGTTCAGCCGGGCGCACCGTCGGATCAGCCACGACGCGGCGTCCGCGTTGGTCGATGCCCTCGGCAGCGACCTGCGTGAGCTGGCCAACTCCTGCAGCCAGCTGATCGCCGACACCCAGGGCACCGTCGACGCCGCCGTGGTGGAGCGCTACCACGCGGGTCGGGTCGAGGTGAGCGGCTTCAAGGTGGCCGACGCCGCCGTCGAGGGCCGCCACGACGACGCGTTGCGGCTGCTGCGCCACGCACTCGCCACCGGCACCGACCCGGTCCCGATCAACGCCGCCTTCGCCTCGGGCCTGCGCAACCTGGCGCGTGTGGGTGGGTCGGCGCGCACCGTACGTCCCGACGACATCGCCCGCGACCTCGGCATCGCGCCCTTCCAGGTGCGCAAGGCCCGCGGACAGCTCTCGGGCTGGACCGGTGAGGGCGTCGCGCAGGCGATCGCCGCGGTGGCCGTCGCCGACGAGGAGATCAAGGGGGCCGGCACCGACCCGGTGTTCGCCCTCGAGCAGGCGATCGGCGCGATCGTCGCCGCCCGCTCGCTGCGCGACTGAGCCCGGTCGAGGCCCCGCTGCGCAGCGTCAGCGCTCCGTCGGCGCTCCGTCAGGGCTGCGTCACGGCTCGAGGCAGGCCGGGATCGAGTCGCTGCGACCGGTGGGCGTCTCGGTCGAGCCGTCCGGCGCGAGGATCTTGACGAAGTCGACGGTCGCCAGCTGGCGAAGGGTCGGCATGATCTCGCCGGCCACGGTCACCGTGGACCCGCCACTGCTGCAGGAGCGGGTCAGCCGCACCCGGGCGACGTCGTTCGTGATGCTCAGGTCGGCCCAGCCGCGCGCCTTCGAGCGGAGCAGCCGCAGCCCGGCAGCGGTCTCGGTCGCGGTCGGGCCGGCGAAGACGCGGTCGAGGAGGCCGGCCGCCTTGTGCCGCACCCGGACCGGCCGGCTGACCGGCGTGAAGAACGGCTCGGTGCCGGCGACGAAGGCGTCCCGGTCGAGGAACCAGACCTTCCGGGGCACCGTCGGGAAGCCGGCCCGGATGCTCACCACGACCCGGCTCGGGCCGGTGCGGGTCGTCACCGTGAACGCGGTCCGCTTGGCCAGCCCGATGCCGTAGCTGACCACCCCTTCGAAGTCACCGGACCGCACGACGGTCAGGACGTTGGGCAGCGGGAAGGCCAGCCGCCCAGGGGCGGTGGAGCCGGTCGCGTCGTGGGCGTCTGCGAGCTCCATGCTGACCTGCAGGATCGCTTGCCCGGCGATCCGCAGCGACCGGCCGCGGCCGTCGCTGATCAGCCGGTCGACGTACGTCGCGGTGCGCCGTGCGGGCAGGCCGCCGCGCAGCTGGAAGACCACCCGGTCGACGCCGGGCCGGTGTAAGGCACGGATGCCCACCAGGGTGGGCAACGCGGCCGCGGCGCGGGTCGGCAGCGCGGCCGTGGCCTTCCCGTCAGGACGCCCGGCCGCTGCGGTGCTGCCGAGTGCGGCCGGGGCGACGAGCGCGAGGACCGTCGCCACGGCGAGGAGAGTCGCGACTGTCACCGCGGGGAAGGTCCGACGTCCAGCAGAGCGCACCATCTTCCAAACCCCCAGTCCAGTGCTCGACGGCACGACTGTGCCGCTGCTCGCGGCCCGGCACCAGGGGCGGTCGGCCCATGATTGCGCCAAGGCGGGCCGGGGCCAGCCCCGCCGGACCCCGAGGCCGACGAAGGGCGCCACCTCGCGAGGTGGCGCCCTGTCGGTGCGGCCAAACCGTTGCCGGCCGCATCAGGTGAGGCTGGGGTCAGAGCGAGGCGGCGCGCTTGGCCATCGCCGACTTCCGGTTGGCGGCCTGGTTCTTGTGGATGACGCCCTTGCTGGCCGCCTTGTCGAGCTCGCGGGAGGCGGTCGTCATGGCCTGCACCGCGGTGTCGCGGTCCCCGGCGTCCGCGGCCTCGCGGAACCTACGGACCGACGTCTTGAGCGAGGACTTGACGCCCTTGTTGCGCAGGCGAGCCTTCTCGTTCGTCTTGATCCGCTTGAGCTGGGACTTGATGTTCGCCACGAAGAAGCCTTTTGTTCTCGTCGGGAGGATTGTCGCGTCGGCGGGCCGGGGGCGCAGACCGACGGCACAGGTTAGCAAGCCGCCCCGCTCCGGCGCGAACTGAGCCAGCGCGCACCGGTGGAGGAAGCCCCTGCCGAGCCCAGGCTCTGGCCGGTCTGACGGCATCCCCGAGAAAAGTTGTCCCGAAACCTTCCATCTCTGGCAATTCTACGTTCAGATATGGAGCCGCCCCGGAAGTGACGTGAGACACACCGCCGGGCGATCTGCTGTCACACCCCTTCCAGACGATGGGAATCCCCTTGTCCGCACATGTCCCAAGGCGGCGCGCGCGACAGTCGCTCGCCGTGCTGGCGGTCGGCAGCCTCCTGACCGGAGCGCTCGCCACGGCCACCCCCGCGGCCGCCGCTGCCCCGACCGGGCCGGCCAAGACGGCCCAGACCGGCAAGGCCGACAAGCTCGGGTCGCACGACCGCGACCTGTTGGCCGCGGCACGAGCCGAGGACACCTCGGCCGTCAGCATCATGGTCACCGCGCGCCGCGGCGAGGCGGCCCAGGCCAAGCGCGAGGTCCGCGCGCTCGGCGGCACGATCCTCTACGCCGCCGACCGCTACGGCTACTTCAGCGCCCGCGTGCCCACCGCCAAGGTGACCAAGGCTGCAGGCATCGACAGTGTGCTGGCCGTTGACCTCGACGAGGTCGTGCCGCTGCCCGACGTGACGCCGCAAGGCTCGACCGCGGCCACCGCCACCTACGCCGCGCCCTCCGCTTCGACGCCGGACAGCAACGCCTACATGCCGACCAACGAGACGGGTGCTGCCGACTTCAAGGCGGCGCACCCCGACTGGGACGGCGAGGACGTCACCATCGGCATCCTGGACTCCGGTGTGGACCTGCTGCACCCGGCGCTGCAGAGGACCACGACCGGTGCGGACAAGATCGTCGACTCCTTCACCGCGACCGACCCGGCCACCGAGGGATCCCTCGTGGCCGGCGGCGACGCCACGTGGCTGCCGATGGTGCAGACCGCTACCGGCCCCGGCGTGTTCCCGGCCTCCGGGCAGTACCGCGAGGCCAAGTGGAAGCTCCCCGCGGGCACCTACAAGATCCGGACCTTCGACGAGGCCGGCACCAACGTGTCCGGCTGCGAGGTCTGCGGCGACGTCAACCGCGACGGCGACACGACCGACCGCTTCGGCGTGCTCTACAACCCGGACACCCACGTGGTCCGCGTCGACAGCAACCTCAACCACGACTTCACCGACGACGCGGCGATGAGCCCGTTCCGGCAGGACCGGGACATGGGTCTTTTCGGCACCGACGACCCCAAGACCGCGGTGCGCGACCAGATGGCCTTCACGGTCGACTACCGCGAGGACGTGGACGTGTCGTTCTTCAACAGTCCCACCCTCGGCAAGTCGCTCGACTTCGTCGACATCGGGATCCTGTCCGGTGAGCACGGGTCGCACGTCGCCGGCATCACGGCCGCCAACGACCTCTTCGGCGGCGACATGGACGGTGCCGCTCCCGGCGCCAAGCTGGTGGCCGCACGTGCCTGCTCCTTCGGCCCGGGCTGCACCGCCGTCGCGCTGACCGACGGCATGGCCGAGCTCGCCGCGCACCGCGGCGTCGACATCATCAACATGTCGATCGGCGGGCTGCCGGCGCTCAACGACGGCAACAACGCCCGCGCGACCCTCTACAACCGGATCATCGCCGACGGCGTGCAGCTGGTCCTCTCGGCCGGCAACTCCGGCAACGCGCTCAACACGATCGGCGACCCGTCCGTCGCCACCGACGCCGTCAGTGTCGCCGCGACGATCTCCGCCGAGACCTGGGCCGCCAACTACGGCTCGGACGTCAGCTTCGACGGCATCCGTACGATGACGTTCTCCTCCGGCGGCCCGCGCGAGGACGGCGGCTTCAAGCCGAACGTCACCGCTCCCGGCTCGGCCATCTCGACGATCCCGACCTGGATGCCGGGCAACCCGGTGCCCGAGGCGGGCTACTCGCTGCCCCCGGGCTACGCGATGCTCAACGGCACCTCGATGGCGGCCCCGCAGACAGCCGGCGCCATGGCGCTGCTCATCTCGGCTGCCAGGGCGGAGGGCATGTCGGCTGGCGACTACGCGCCCGCCAACCTCCGCCAGGCGGTCTACAGCAGCGCGCAGTTCAACGACAAGATCCCCGCCTTCCTCCAGGGCAACGGTCAGATCGACGTCGCCGGCTCGTGGGCCCTGCTGGACGCCGGCCTCACGCCGGTCGGCATGACGGCCAAGGCACCGGTCTGCACCGAGATCTGGAAGCTCCTGGGCCGGACCACCGGGACGGGCGTCTACAACCGTTGCGCCGCCGGCGCGGGCGGCCAGGCGCCAGGCACGAGCCGGACCTACCCCGTGACGCTGACGCGCACGACGGGGGTCAGCCAGCCAGTGACGTACAACCTCTCCCTGAGCGGGGACACGGGCAACTTCTCCCTCGGCAGCCAGTCGGTGAGCCTGGTCCGCGGCAAGGCGACCACGGTCAACGTCACCGCCACCACGCCCGCCTCCGGTGCCGCGATCAGCGCGGTGCTCAAGGTGGACAGCCCGTCGACCAACGGCGTGGACTTCCAGGTGATGAACGTCGTCGCGGCTGGCGACGCGATCGTCGGCCCGGACTACGCGAGGAGCTGGTCGGGCTCGATGGGCCGCAGCGAGCCGCAGCGGTTCTACCTGACGGTGCCGCCTGGTGTGACCGCACTGCAGCTGAACTTGTCGGGCATCACCGCCGGCAGCCAGACCCGCTTCCTCGCCTTCCACCCCTACGGGGTCGGCATGGAGGAGGGCTCCAGCCTGGTCTGCTACACCAGCTTCCAGGGCGGGAACGGCTGCAACCCGGACCAGCGGGTCTACGAGGACCCGCAGCCCGGCGTATGGGAGTTCCTGGTGGAGTCGCGGCGCACGTCGGCCACCGACACCAACCCGTTCACGCTGTCGGCCGCCCTGCTCGGCGTCACCGTTGACCCGAAGACACGGACGGTCTCGGCGGGCAGCCCGGTCAGCTGGACGGTGACGAACAACTTCGGACCGCTCGAGGCCACGGCCGCCGGCGGCCCGCTCGGGTCGGCCTTCTCCGGCCGCGAGTCCATCGCCGACGGCGCGACCAAGGAGTACACCGTCACCGTGCCGACGGGAGCCACCCGGCTCGACGTGTCCATCGGCAACACCAGTGACGCACAGGCGGACCTGGACCTCTACGTCACCGACCCGGCGGGCGAACAGCTCTACGACGCCGACGGTGACTCGGAGGAGTCGCTGACCTACGTCAACCCGGCGCCGGGCACATACACCGTCCTGGTCGACGGCTACGACGTGCCGGCCGGCACGACGCAGTTCGACTACCTGGACGTCTTCTTCTCCTCGGCGCTCGGCACCCTGTCGGTCACCATGCCGACCGGTGAGCAGTCCTACGCTGCGGGTGAGACCAAGCAGGTCGCCGGCACCCTGACCGCAGGGACACCGCCGGCAGCCGGGCGGTCGGTCTTCGGCGAGATGACCGTGACCAGCTCGGGAGGGGCCCTGTTGGGCACCGGCTCGGTGGTCGTCGAGTAGGCCGCACGATGCACGACGGGGGCCCCGGCAGGTCAGCCCTGCCGGGGCCTTCGTGCGTCCGCAGCGAGCACGGTGCTGGTCGACAGCCAGTCCTGCGTGTGCCGTGCGCAATGCGCCTGCCACGCGCGGATCGTCGGCAGTCCCGGCGGCGCGGGCCGCCGCGCGCGGTCGACCCAGAAGCCGACCATCGTCGCGACCACCGCCCGCAGGTCGGTCGGGTCGGCTGCGGCGGTCACCGCGGTCGAGCGCAGGTACCCGTCCGGGTCCGGCCCGCCCTGGACGACGAAGTCCACCGCGAGCAGCAGCGTGTCCAGCCACGTGGCGCCGCGGCAGGCCCACGCCCAGTCGACCAGCACCGCTTCGCCCTGGCGCAGCAGCACGTTGTCGCTGCGCGCGTCCCAGTGCACCAGCGCCGAGCCGGCCGTGACCTCCTGGGCGCGGCCCTGCAGGTCGAGCATCTCCGGCAGGCGGGCCAACAGCTCAGGAGCTACCCCCTCCGGCTCGGCCGCGACCGCGTCCCAGCCGGTGAGCAGCTCCGCCGTCTCGGCGAACGTGGGCAGCCCGACGTCTCCGGTTGCCGCCGCCAGCAGGCTGAGAGCGGCGGTCGTGGCCGCGGCGTCATCGGCGGACCACGGCAGCGCGGGGTGCCGGCCGTCGACGTCCTCGAGAAGCATCGCCACCCAGTCCGCGTCGTCGTACGCCGCCAGCAGCTCAGGCCGGGGCAGTGACGCGGGCACGAGGCGGAGCGCATGGATCTCGGCCCGGTGCAGTCGTGGCGAATCCGGGTTCAGCGACGTACCGCAGGCCTTGACGAAGGCGGCGCTCCCGTCGGCCGCGGTCAGCCGGGCGGCGACTCCGGGGGAGAAGCCGCCGCTCTGGGTGCGCGCCGCGACGACCGGGGAGCCCAGCGACTCCTCGACGAACCCGCGGACCGCCTCTGGCAGCCCTGCCCAGTCGATGCGCCGACCGGCTGCTACCGGGGCCTTGTCGCCCATCCCTCGATCATGGGGGAGCGACCGCCGGGGCGAGCCACCGGGTTCCGCGCACGCGGGGCGGCGACCAGCAGCGTGGGATGATGGGCGGACGTCCGGACGTACCGCTGGACGATCCTCAACCCGAAGCATTGGACCCTGCGTGCCCGCGAGCAACTCGACCGCCCGGAACCTGATCCGGCCGAGCCGCACCGACCCCGCGCTGATCCGCAACTTCTGCATCATCGCCCACATCGACCACGGCAAGTCGACCCTCGCGGACCGCATGCTGCAGGTCACCGGCGTCGTCGACGACCGGACGATGCGGGCGCAGTACCTCGACCGGATGGACATCGAGCGCGAGCGCGGCATCACCATCAAGAGCCAGGCGGTGCGGCTGCCCTTCGAGGCGTCCGACGGCCGCTTCTACGCGCTCAACATGATCGACACCCCGGGCCACGTCGACTTCACCTACGAGGTGTCCCGGTCGCTCGCCGCGTGCGAGGGCACCGTGCTGCTGGTCGACGCCGCGCAGGGGATCGAGGCCCAGACTTTGGCCAACCTCTACCTGGCCCTCGAGAACGACCTGCAGATCATCCCGGTGCTCAACAAGATCGACCTCCCGTCGGCCCAGCCGGAGAAGTACGCCGCCGAGATCGCGCACATCATCGGCTGCGACCCCGCCGAGGTGCTGCAGGTCAGCGCCAAGACCGGCGTGGGCGTGCCCGAGCTGCTCGAGCAGATCGTCGCGCAGGTGCCGCCGCCGGTCGGTGACGCGTCTGCCCCGGCGCGCGCGATGATCTTCGACAGCGTGTACGACGTCTACCGCGGTGTTGTGACGTACGTGCGGGTCATCGACGGGCACCTGTCGCCGCGCGAGCGCATCCTGATGCTCTCCACCAAGGCCCAGCACGACCTGCTCGAGATCGGCGTGATCTCACCCGAGCCGATGCCCTCGGAGGGGCTCGGTGTCGGCGAGGTGGGCTACCTGATCACCGGCGTCAAGGACGTGCGGCAGTCGAAGGTCGGCGACACCGTCACCAACGCGGGCAAGCCGGCGCAGCAGGCGCTCGGCGGCTACAAGGACCCGAAGCCGATGGTGTTCTCCGGGCTCTACCCGGTCGACGGCGACGACTACCCGGACCTGCGGGACGCCTTGGAGCGGCTGCAGCTCAACGACGCGGCGCTGGTGTGGGAGCCCGAGACGTCCGCGGCGCTCGGCTTCGGCTTCCGCTGCGGCTTCCTCGGCCTGCTGCACCTCGAGATCGTGCGGGAGCGCCTGGAGCGCGAGTTCGACCTCGACCTGATCTCGACCGCGCCCAACGTCGTCTACCGGGTGGTGATGGAGGACGGCACCGAGGTCACCGTCACCAACCCCAGCGAGTTCCCCGGCGGCAAGGTGGCCGAGGTGCACGAGCCGGTCGTGCGGGCGTCGATCCTGGCACCGAGCGACTACATCGGCTCGATCATGGACCTCTGCCAGAACCGGCGCGGCGTGCTCGACCGGATGGACTACCTGTCGGAGGAGCGGGTCGAGCTGCGCTACACCCTGCCGTTGGCCGAGATCGTCTTCGACTTCTTCGACAACCTGAAGTCCAAGACGCGGGGCTACGCGTCGCTCGACTATGAGGTCGACGGCGAGCAGGCGTCCGACCTGGTAAAGGTGGACATCCTGCTGCAGGGCGAGACCGTCGACGCGTTCTCCTCGATCGTGCACAAGGACAAGGCCTACGGCTACGGCGTGCAGATGACCCAGCGGCTGCGCGAGCTGATCCCGAGGCAGCAGTTCGAGGTGCCGATCCAGGCAGCCGTCGGGGCGCGAGTCATCGCCCGCGAGAACATCCGGGCGATCCGCAAGGACGTGCTCGCCAAGTGCTACGGCGGTGACATCACCCGCAAGCGCAAGCTGCTGGAGAAGCAGAAGGAGGGCAAGAAGCGGATGAAGATGGTCGGCCGGGTCGAGGTGCCCCAGGAGGCCTTCATCGCCGCTCTCTCCACCGACTCCACGGGCGAGAAGGCGAAGAAGTAGGGCGCCGCACCAGCCTCCGCTGGGTAGCCTCGGCGGGTGCACATGCCCACCGCGGCGGCGACGGTCGAGTCCGTCAACGTCGTCCATGCCGTCATCCCCGACGCCCTCGGCGACCTCGACACGACCGCCATCGACAAGCGACCGGTCCCCGGCCGGCGGGCGGTCGACACCCTCGTCGGCGTGGCCGGCGACCGGATCATCGACACCAAGAACCATGGTGGGCGCGACAAGGCGGTCTACGCCTACGCCAGGGAAGACCTGGACGCCTGGTCCCGCGAGCTGGGCCGGGCCCTCCCCGGCGGGACGTTCGGCGAGAACCTGACGACGTACGGCGTCGACCTCACCCACGCGGTGATCGGTGACCACTGGCGGGTGGGCTCGGACGGTCTGGTGCTCGAGGTCGCCAGCCCGCGGATCCCGTGCAAGACGTTCCAGGGCTGGATGGACGAGCCGCACTGGGTCAAGCGGTTCTACGCCTACGGGGCCCCGGGCGCCTACTTGCGCGTGCTGTCCGAGGGCACCGTCGGTTCCGGTGACCGGATCGAGGTGGTGCACCGGCCCGGGCACGGGGTGACGATCAGCGACACGTTCGCACTGCGCCTGACCTCCGCGGCCGTCCTCGAACGGCTGCTGGACGAGCAGCCCGACCTCGAGGTGACCCTGGCCGCTGCCATCCGCCGCGACCTCGCCGCCCGGGCCAGCACGCCCGGCTGACAGTCAAGGACCTGCGACTCTGTGCGGGAGCCGATAGCGTCGTCGAAAGTCATACGGGGATGACGAGTCGGAGGGCTGCGGCGTGACCGGATCGGCAACGAACCAGACGACGGGCATCGACGGCAGGCCGCCGTCGGTCGGCCGGATGTTCCTCGACCGGGTGGCGGCGACCCCAGGTGGCGAGGCCTACCGACGGCCGGTGGGCGACTCGTGGGAGCGCATGACCTGGGGCCAGGCCGGGGAGCGGGTGACCGCGCTCGCGGCCGGGCTGGTGGCCATGGGCATCGAGCCGGAGCAGCGGATCGCGATCCTGTCGTCGACGCGGGTCGACTGGGTGCTGGCCGACTTCGCGATCCTGTGCGCCGGCGCCGCCACCACCACGGTCTACCCGACGACCAACCCTGAGGACGTGGCCTACATCCTCGCCGATTCCGGCACCCGCATCGCGTTCGCCGAGGACGACGCCCAGGTCGAGAAGCTGCGCCAGCAGCGCGACAAGCTGCCCGACCTCGCCAAGGTCGTGACGTTCGACGGCACCCCCGACGGCGACTGGGTGGTCAGCCTCGACGACCTGGCCGCCCTCGGCACCGATCTGCTCGCGCAGAACCCCACGGCGGTGACCGACCGCGTCGACGCGACGCGTCCCGAGCACCTCGCGACCTTGATCTACACGTCGGGCACGACCGGCCGCCCGAAGGGCGTCCGGCTGCCGCACGACTGCTGGGTCTACGAGGGCGTCGCCGTCGACGAGACCGGGCTGCTGACCTCTGACGACGTGCAGTACCTCTGGCTGCCGCTGTCGCACTCCTTCGGCAAGGTCCTGCTCGCCGCCCAGCTCGCGACCGGCTCGTCGGCCGCGGTGGACGGCCGGGTCGACAAGATCATCGACAACCTGGCCGTCGTCGCGCCGACCTTCATGGCGGCTGCGCCGCGGATCTTCGAGAAGGTGTACGGCCGGGTCGTGACCATGGCCGAGGACGAGGGCGGCGTCAAGCTCAAGATCTTCCGCTGGGCGATGGGCGTCGGCCAGGAGGTATCGGCGCTGCGGCTGGCCGGCAAGGAGCCCGGCGGCCTGCTCAAGGCCAAGCACGCCGTCGCCGACAAGCTGGTCTTCTCCAAGCTGCGCGCCCGTTTCGGCGGCAACCTGCGGTTCCTGGTGTCCGGCAGCGCCGCGCTGTCCCGCGACATCGCGCTGTTCTTCCACGCCGCCGACATCCTCATCCTCGAGGGCTACGGCCTCACCGAGACCAGCGCCGGCACCTTCGTCAACCGGCCGGCGGACTACCGGTTCGGCACCGTTGGGATCCCGTTCCCGAAGACCGAGGTCCGCATCGCCGAGGACGGCGAGGTGCTGCTGCGCGGCCCCGGCGTCATGCAGGGCTACCACAACCTGCCCGAGCAGACCGCCGAGGCGCTCGACGCCGACGGCTGGCTGCACACCGGTGACATCGGCCAGCTCGAGGACGGTCGCTTCCTGCGGATCACCGACCGCAAGAAGGACATGATCAAGACTTCCGGCGGCAAGTACGTCGCACCGCAGGTGATCGAGGTCATCTTCAAGGGCGAGTGCGCCCTCGCCAGCCAGATCGTCGTCCACGGCGACGGCCGCAACTACTGCACGGCGCTGGTCACGCTCGACCCTGACGCGCTGGCCAGCTGGGCCCACCACCGCAGCCTTACCGGCGACTACGCCGTGCTCAGCCAGCACCCCGACGTGCACGCCGAGGTGGCCGGCGCGGTCGAGGCGGTCAACGCCAAGATCAACCGCTGGGAGACGGTCAAGGACTTCCGCATCCTCGACCACGACCTCTCCATCGAGGCCGGCGAGCTCACGCCGAGCCTCAAGGTCAAGCGCCGGGTCGTGGAGGACAAGCACCGCGACCTTCTCGACGCGATGTACTCCCGGGGCTGAGCCCGCCGGTTCCGGGCACCGACGCAGAATGGGCGGGTGCCGTCCGCGCTGCCCGAGGGTGAGGACGCCCCGCGCGACGGGGCGCTCCCCGGGTCGGCCCTGGCCGGCCTCGGCACGCGGCCCTTCGGGGTGTACGTCCACGTGCCCTTCTGCGCCACCCGCTGCGGCTACTGCGACTTCAACACCTACACCGCGACCGAGCTGGGCGGCGGGGCCTCGCAGGCCGCCTACGCCGGGACGGCCGTCGAGGAGGTGCGGCTGGCCCGCCGGGTGCTCGGCGACGCGGACGTCGCGGCCGCGACGGTCTTCCTGGGCGGCGGCACGCCGACCCTGCTGCCGCCGGGCGACCTGGCCCGGCTCCTCGGCGCGGTCCGCGACGAGCTGGGGGTGCGCCCGGACGCCGAGGTGACGACCGAGGCCAACCCGGACAGCGTCGACCTGGCCGACCTCGAGCGACTGCGCGAGGCCGGCTTCACCCGGGTGTCGTTCGGCATGCAGTCGGCCGTGCCGCACGTCCTCGCGACGCTGGACCGCACGCACGACCCGGACCGGGTGCCGCGGGTCGTCGCCTGGGCGCGCGCAGCGGGGTTCGACGGGGTGAGCCTGGACCTCATCTACGGCACCCCCGGGGAGTCGCTCGAGGACTGGCGGACCAGCCTGGCCGCCGCCCTGGACTGCCGGCCGGACCACCTCAGTGCGTACGCGCTCGTGGTCGAGGAGGGCACCCGGCTCGCGGCGCAGGTCCGCCGCGGCGAGGTGCCCGCGCCCGACGACGACGACCTCGCCGACCGCTACCTGCTCGCCGACGAGGTGCTCGCCGCCGCCGGCCTGCAGTGGTACGAGGTCAGCAACTGGTCCACGACGCCGGACCAGAGAGCTCGGCACAACGAGGGCTACTGGCTCGGCCACGACTGGTGGGGTGTCGGCCCCGGGGCGCATAGCCACGTCGGCGGCACCCGCTGGTGGAACGTCCGGCACCCGGCCGCCTACGCCGCACGGCTGGCCGAGACGGTGAGCCCGGCGCTCGCCCGCGAGGTGCTGGACGAGGGCTCACGGCGGGTCGAACGGGTGCTGCTCGGCATCCGGCTGCGCGCGGGACACCCGCTCGAGGACCTGTCGTCCGTCGGCCGCGCCGCCGCGGAGCGCGCGGTGTCCGAGGGCCTCCTCGACCCGGCCGCGCACGAGAACGGCCGCGCAGCGTTGACACTGCGCGGCCGTCTCCTGGCGGACGCGGTGGTGCGCGACCTCGTCGACTGAGCACGCGCTCGACGGAGCGGCTCGACCGATCGGCTACTTCACCAGGCGGATGTTGAACGGGTAGCGGTAGTCCTCGCCCCGGTTGGCGGCCAGCCCGGCCATGATGGTCAGCACCAGCCAGGCGATGCCGACGATGGGCAGCAGGATCAGGCCGATCAGCAGCACGATGAGGATCGCGCTGATGATCGCCGCGATGTAGGTCGTGATCTGGAAGTTGAGCGCCTCGACCGACTGACGGCGCACGAACTCCGACTTCGGGCCCTGGATCAGCATGACGAGCAACGGTCCGAGGAAGGCCAGCGCGACGAACGCGGCCAGCAGCGCGGAGAGGTGGGCGAGCATGCCCCACGTCCGCTCGTCGGCCGGGCTGAGCTGGCCCTGTCCGGCCGCCTGGTGCTCGGGGAACCCGGCGCCCTGCCCCTGCCACCCCGGCTGACCGGCCGGCGGCTGACCGGCTGACGGCTGACCGTACGGCGCCTCGCCGGGAGGTGGCCCAGGAGGCGGTGGCGTCGGCTCCGGAGGTCGGGGCGTCGACTCGGGGGGCGGCTCTGGTGGCTGGGTCATCGGTCATCCCTTCTCGTCCACCGGCACGGCGCCGGTCACGAAGTCGATCAGCTCCTCGACCCGGCCGAGCAGGCTCGGCTCGAGGTCGGCGTAGGTGCGCACCGCTCCCAGGATGCGCCGCCAGGCGGCGGCCGTGTCGGCGGCGGTCGCGCAGGGCCAGCCCAGGGCGGCGCACACGCCCTCCTTCCACGGCGTCCCGCGGGGCACGTCGGGCCAGCTGTCGATCCGGAGGACCGAGGGGCGCACCGCCGCCCAGACGTCGACGTACGGGTGGCCCAGCACCAGGACGTGCGGCGAGCTCACCGACTCGGCGATCCGCCACTCCTTGGTGCCCGGGACCAGGTGGTCGACGAGCACGCCGAGCCGTCGGCCCGGGCCGGGGGCGAAGCCGCGGACCTCGGCGGCCAGGTCGTCCACGCCGCCGAGGTGCTCGACGACGACGCCCGCGACCCGCAGGTCGTCTCCCCACACCTTCTCGACCAGCTCGGCGTCGTGCCGGCCCTCGACGTAGATGCGGCTGGCGCGCGCCACGCGGGCCCGCGCGCTCGGTGCGGCGACCGACCCCGAGGCGGTACGTCGCGCCGGCGCAGCCTTCGGGCCCGCAGCCGCCGCGGGACGGACCAGCTCGACCGGCCGGCCTTCGACGAGGAAGCCCACCCCGGCCGGGAAGACCCGGTGCCTGCCGTGCCGGTCCTCGAGGGTCACGGTCGGCCCGCCGGGCGTCTTCTCCCACCGCACGACCGCGCCGCAGAAGCCGGTCTCGGCGTCCTCGACGACCAGGTCGGTGTCGGCCGCGACCTGCGACAGCGCGCGGCGACCCGGGCGCGGCTGCGCCAGCACGTCAACCGGGTAGCGGTCCACGACACCAGCCTGTCGGTGCGGCACCGGCCGCGCCACCGGACGCGCCGGGTCGCTAGAACCCGTTGCGGCGGGCCACCTCGGCGTACCAGCGGGCGCTGTCCTTCACCGTGCGCTCCTGCGTCTCGTAGTCGACGCGCACGATGCCGAAGCGCCTGGAGTAGCCGAACGCCCACTCGAAGTTGTCCAGCAGCGACCAGGCGAGGTAGCCGCGCAGGTCGACGCCGGCCTCGATCGCCTCGTGAGCGGCCCGCAGGTGCCCCTCGAGGTAGGACCGCCGGTCCTCGTCGTGGACCGCGCCGTCAGGGGCCACCTCGTCGTCGAACGCGGCGCCGTTCTCGGTGACGACGAGAGGCGTGCCGGGGTACTCGTCCTGCAGCCGCAGGAGCATGTCGCGCAGGCCGCTCGGTTCGACCTCCCAGCCCATCGCGGTGACCGGCAGCCCCTCGGGTGTGTCCGTGGCGGTCTCCGCGCCGACCCACTCCGACGGCAGCCGCGGCTGCTCGGCCGCACGCATCGTGAAGGTGAAGTAGTAGTTGACGCCGAGCACGTCGATCGGTGCGCCGATGGTCTCCAGGTCGCCGTCCTGCACCACTTCCCTCACTCCGTACGGCGCGAGGTCCTCGAGCACGTCGTCCGGGTAGCGGCCGCGCAGGACAGGGTCCAGCCAGATCCGGTTCTGCAGCCCGTCGACCCGCCGCGCGACGTCGACGTCGGCCGCCGACGCGTGGTCGGCCGGCGAGACCGGCAGGAGATTGAGCGTGATGCCCACGCTGCCGGTCTCGCCACCGACGCCGGCGTCGCGCAGCACCTGGACGCCCAGCCCGTGTGCCAGCAGCAGGTGGTGCACGGCGGCCACGGCAGCGCGCGGCTCGGTGCGCCCCGGGGCGTGCTGGCCGCCGGCGTAGCCGAGCAGGGCGGCGCAGTAGGGCTCGTTGAGGGTGGTCCAGGTCGGCACCCGGTCGCCGAGGGCGTCGTGGACGGTCTGGGCGTAGTCCGCGAAGCGGTAGGCGGTGTCGCGGCTGGTCCAGCCGCCCTGGTCCTCGAGCGCCTGGGGCAGGTCCCAGTGGTAGAGCGTGAGCCACGGCCTGATGCCCTTGGCCAGCAGCTCGTCGACCAGCCGCGAGTAGAAGTCGAGGCCCTTCTGGTTGGGCGGGCCGCCGTCCGGGCGCACCCGGGCCCACGACGTGGAGAAGCGGTAGGTGTCCAGGTTCAGCTCGGCGAGCAGCGCGACGTCCTGCGGCATCCGGTGGTAGTGGTCGCAGGCGGGGTCGCCGGTGTCGCCGCCGAGCACCTTGCCGGGCGTGCGGGCGAAGGTGTCCCACACCGAGTCGGTGCGGCCGTCCTCATGCGTCGCGCCCTCGATCTGGAAGGCGGCCGTCGCCGCGCCCCACGAGAAGCCGGCGGGGAAGGTCAGCGATGTCGTCGGTGTCGATGTCGATGTCGTCGTCGGCGTGGTCTCCGTCACGCCGGCGAGTCTAGGCAGCGGCGGGCGAGCGGCCTGGCGGCGTACACTTGGCACTCAGGCCGGGTGAGTGCCAGCGTGTCTCACGCCCGGCCGTTGGTCGGCCAGTCCTACGTGCGGGAGGTGTGCGTGCTCGAGGACCGCAAGCTCGACGTGCTGCGCGCGATCGTCGAGGACTACGTGTCGACCCAGGAGCCGGTGGGCTCCAAGGCCCTGGTCGAGCGGCACAACCTGGGCGTCTCGCCCGCGACGATCCGCAACGACATGGCGGCGCTCGAGGACGAGGGCTACATCGCGCAGCCGCACACCAGTGCCGGGCGCATCCCCACCGACAAGGGTTACCGGCTCTTCGTCGACCGGCTCTCGGCGGTCAAGCCGCTCTCGACCGCGGAGCGGCGGGCCATCCAGTCGTTCCTCGACGGCGCGATGGACCTCGACGACATCGTCACCCGCACCGTGCGCCTGCTCTCGCAGCTGACCCAGCAGGTTGCCGTCGTGCAGTACCCCTCGCTGTCGCGCTCCAGCGTGCGGCACGTCGAGCTTGTGCCGCTGGCCACCTCCCGGCTGCTGGTCGTCCTGATCACGACGACCGGCCGGGTCGAGCAGCGCGTGGTCGAGACGCCGGTCGAGGTGGGCGACGTGCTGCTCGGCGAGCTGCGCGCCCAGCTCAACGCCGAGACCGTCGGCCAGCGGCTCTCCGACGCCGCCGGCCGGCTGGCAGACCTGCCGGAGCGCTTCACGGCCGACAACCGCCCGGCCGTGCAGGCCGTGCTGTCGGCGCTGCTCGAGAGCCTGGTGGAGCAGCACGAGGACCGCATCGTGCTCGGCGGCACCGCCAACCTGGCCCGCTTCGGGCCCGACTTCCCGCTGACGATCCGACCGGTGCTCGAGGCGCTCGAGGAGCAGATGGTGCTGCTGCGGCTGCTGGGCGAGGCCAGCGACCTGTCGGCGCTGACGGTGCGCATCGGGCACGAGAACCCGCACGAGGCGCTGGCCGCGACGTCGGTGGTCAGCGTGGGCTACGGCTCCGAGAACGAGGCGCTGGCCAAGCTCGGCGTCCTCGGGCCGACCCGGATGGACTACCCCGGAACGATGGGAGCAGTGCGCGCAGTGGCTCGCTACGTCGGCAGGATCGTGGGGGACGGCTGAGTGGCGGCCCAGAGCGCGGACTACTACGAGGTCCTCGGCGTCTCCCGCGACGCCACTCCCGAGGACATCAAGAAGGCCTACCGCCGGTTGGCCCGGCAGCTGCACCCCGACGTCAACCCCGGCGAGGAGGAGCGCTTCAAGGAGGTCACCAAGGCCTACGAGGTGCTCTCCGACCCGCGCAAGCGCGAGCTGCACGACCTCGGCGGCGACCCGTTCTCCACCGGTGGCGGCTTCGGGTCGGGCTTCGGCTTCTCCGACATCATGGACGCATTCTTCGGCGCCGGGGCGGGTGCCGCGCGGGGCCCGCGGCCTCGGCAGCGCCGCGGCCAGGACGCCCTCATCCACCTCGAGGTCGACCTCGCCGAGGCGACCTTCGGCGCCACCCGCGACCTGCAGGTCGACACGGCGGCGACCTGCCCCACCTGCCAGGGCGCCGGCACGGCCGCCGGCACGTCGCCGCGCACCTGCGAGATCTGCCAGGGTCGCGGCGAGGTGCAGCAGGTCACCCGCAGCTTCCTCGGCCAGGTGATGACGTCGCGGCCGTGCGCCAACTGCCAGGGCTTCGGCACGGTCATCCCGCAGCCGTGCCCGGACTGCGGCGGCGACGGCCGGGTCCGCACCCGGAGGACCCTGTCGGTCAAGGTGCCGCCCGGTGTCGACGCCGGCACCCGGATCCAGCTGGCCGGTGAGGGTGAGGCCGGCCCTGGCGGCGGTCCCGCCGGAGACCTGTTCGTCGAGATCGTCGAGCGCCCGCACCCGACCTTCCAGCGCCAGGGCGACGACCTGCACTGCACGGTCACGGTGCCGATGACGGCGGCGGCCCTCGGCACGACCGTGACCCTGGAGACGCTCGACGGGCCGCGGCCGGTCGAGGTGCGCGCCGGCACCCAGTCCGGCCATGCGGTCACGCTCGCCGCGTTGGGTGTGGCGCACCTGCGCCGGCAGGGACGCGGCGACCTGGTCGTGCACGTCGACGTGCAGACACCGACCCGCATCGACGCCGAGCAGGAGGAGCTGCTGCGCAAGCTCGCCTCGCTGCGCGGCGAGGACGGGCCCGACGTCGGCCAGGTGGCCAGCGCCCGCCAGGGATTCTTCAACCGCCTGCGCGACGCCTTCAACGAGCGCTGACCGGCTCTCGCCGACGATCGCGGTCACGATCACGGATCACGATCAGGGATGATGGCGCGGTGAGTGCGCCGCTCTTCGTTGTGCCGTCCGGCCGGCTGGTCCCGGGCCTGGTCGTCGTCGACGGTGCCGAAGGGCGGCACGCCGCCACGGTGACCAGGATCGCCCCCGGCGAGACGGTGGTGCTCACCGACGGCTCGGGCCGCCGTGGCGAGGGCGTCGTCGTGTCGGCCGGGCGCGACCTGGTCGAGGTCGAGGTCGCCGAGGTGGTCGTCGAGCCGGCTCCGCAGCCGCGCTTCGTCGTCGTGCAGGCGTTGCCCAAGGGTGACCGCGGTGAGCTCGCCGTCGAGACCCTGACCGAGATCGGCGTCGACGTGGTCGTGCCGTGGGCGGCGTCCCGGTGCGTGACCCGCTGGCGCGACGCGCGGGGCGACAAGGCGCTCGCCAAGTGGCGTACGTCCGCCAGGACCGCCGCCAAGCAGTCGCGGCGCAGCCGGTTCCCCGAGGTGACCGGGCTGGTCACGACGGCGGAGGTGACCGCGTTGCTGGCCGCCGCGGCCCTCGGCGGGGTGCTGCACGAGTCTGCGACCCAGCCGCTGGCCGCGGTCGAACTGCCGGTGGAGGGTGACGTCGTCGTTGTCGTCGGGCCGGAGGGCGGGCTGGCCGACGACGAGCTGGCTGCCTTCCGCGGAGCGGGCGCCGCGGCGTACCGCTTCGGGGACACGGTGCTGCGCACCTCGACGGCCGGCACGGCCGCTCTGGCCGTGCTCTCCACGAAGGTCCGGTGGCGCTAGCCGTCAGTGGTGCACCGGGTCGCGCGAGAACAGCGCCACCGCGCACCCCGACACGACGACGACGGCTGTCCACATCAGCATGCTGCGGCCGACGCCCGGCCCCTCGCCGAGCGGCACCGCCGGCGCCCACCGGCGCAGCGGGTCCACCGCGACGACCAGGAGCACGCCGACGAGGGTGACGGCGGCCGCCAGGTCGCCCGGAGTGCTGCTCGAACGTCGCAGCGCCGCCGCGAGGCCGGTCCCGGCGGCCATGCTGCCCAGCGCGACCGGCACGAGCTGCAGCCAGCGGCCGCTGCTGTCGGCCCGGTCGAGCGCGGCGAGCCCGGCCAGGGACGCGGTGGCGGGCACGGCGAGTGGGAGCAGCCGCCAGCAGGTCCGCACGCCGCGGGAGGTGGGCGTCGCGTCGAGGACGGGTGCGGTGTCCTCGTCGAGCAGGTAAGCGGCGGCACCGCCGCACGCGGCGACCGCGATCACGGCCGCGAAGGGGACGAACGGCTGGTGGGGCGCGAGGGCGGCCCCGACGAGCAGGGCGGTCGCGAGGCCCGAAGTCCCGCAGACCGGGAGCCACGGGGTCGAGCGGAGCACACGCAGCCCGCGACCGACCGCTGCCCTAGGCATCGCCACGGACGACGGTGGTCCGACCCGAGGAGTCGGTCTCGTGGTTGACGTCGTGGCCGGTGGTCGCGGCCAGGGCCAGGGCGATGGCAGCCACGGCGACGAGAACCAGACCCGCGCGGGCGACCGAGGTGCGCACGGTTGCCGACGCCCCGCGCCAGAGCGCGGCGCAGACCGCGAGGCCGCACAGCGCGACCGCCCAGACGGCGAACCACAGGGGTGCCCCAGGCATCGTCGTCACGACCGTGATCGGGTGCACGTTGTCCCCGTCGGAGAACGCGAAGGCGGTGTACGGCGCGCTCACGTGCAGCAGCCGCAGGAGCGCGGACGAGCTCGACCCGCTCTGCGGCAGGTAGGCCAGCGTGGCGCTCCAGGCGAGCAGCGCTACGACCGTCAGCAGCGGTGCGCCCGGGAAACGCAGCCACCGACCCACGACCACGCCGAGCAGAGGTCCGCCGGCGGCGTAGACCACCGGGAGCACCAAGGTGAGCACCTGGCGGTCGAGGCCGCCGAAGGTCCCGTAGCGGAAGTCCGCGATCGGGTCGGCGAGCAGCGTCGCGCGGTGCAGCAGCGCGATCAGCAGTGCCGCGACGGCAGGGACGGCGCAGGCCAGGCACAGCGCGGCGGTGCGACGCGTGATGGGCACCGGTGCGGCGTCCAGCACCGGTGCCGAGGTGTCGGTGGACCGGGTCAGGCGGGCCGACACGACCAGGCCCAGGACCCCGAGGAAGAAGGCCGGGATCACGGCGTAGTCCAGCTCGTCGGGCCCGGGCAGCCCGATGCTCAGGCCGGCGCACATCAGGGCGCCGACGACGAAGAGCGGGTGCGTGGCGTAGCGCTTGGCCTCGATGACCCCCAGCTGGCGCACCGAGGCGGCCGGGGACGGGACCAGACGTGGCTGCTCGAGCACGACGGTGCTCATGCCGCCACATCCGAGTCGGCGCTGACGCCCCGCAGGAGCAGGTAGGCGTCCTCCAAGGAGGGCTCGGCGATCTCCGCCCCGGCCGGCGCCGACCCGAGGTTGCGGTAGCGCCCGCTGCCGGTGCGCCACGACGTACGAGCGGCGGGGTCAGGGGCGTCGGACAGCCACACGCGTCCCGCCGCGGCCTGCACGAGATCGCGGACCGATCCGTCGAACCGCACAGCACCGTCGTCGAGGACCACGACACGCTCGCACAGAGCGGCGACGTCTTCCGTCTGGTGGGTGGCGACGAGCACGGTGGAGGTCCGGCCGACCTCCGCGAGGACGGTGCGCAACGAGACCCGCTGCTCCGGGTCGAGCCCGGTCGTGGGCTCGTCGAGGATCAGCAGGTCCGGCGAGCCGAGCAGCGCCTGGGCGAGGCCGACCCGCCGCTTCTGGCCCCCGGACAGGGCACGGATCCGCCGGCCGGACTGGTCGCCGAGACCGACCTGCTCGAGGACCCTCCGGACCTCGGCCCGCCGCCGGTCCGGGTCGTCCCACTCCTTGAGGACGGCGAGGTAGTCGAGGAAGCCGTAGGCCGTGAAGCCGCGCGGATACCCGAGCTCCTGCGGCAGGTAGCCGAGCCGCCGCCGGATCTCGGTGCGCTCCCGGCCGACCGACGGGTCCCGGCCGAGGATCCGCACGCTGCCGTCGTCCACGCCGAGGACCGTCGCGAGCACGCGCAGCAGAGTCGACTTGCCGGCTCCGTTGGGACCGAGCAGCCCCACGACGCCGACCTGGAGGTCGAAGTCGACGCCGGTCAGCGCCGGGGTGCCGCGGTAGGACTTCGCCGCTCCGCGCAGGGAGACGGTTGCTTCAGGCATGGCAGGTCCTTGGTTCGGTGGCGGGCTCATCGGAGCCGCCAGGACGGTGTGGAGCCGAGCAGACGGTGCAGCAGGACGAGGCCGGCGACGACGACCAGGCCGGCGTAGCCGGCCATGGCGAGCGGCGCGAGCACCGCGAGCGGGTCACCGCCGCGGATGGCGAGCATGACGGCGACCACCCAGCCGACGGCCAGGGTCGTGCCGGCGTGGAGGGGGTCGACCCAGGTGCTGGCCGTCAGCACGACGGCGATGAACCCTGCCGCCGGCAGCAGCCAGGCGATGGCGACGAAGGCGTCGCCCGGCAGCGGCAGTCCGGCCACCACCACCAGCGGGACCGAGGTGGCCAGGACCAGCGCGGCGCGCAGCAGCACGATCCGCACGGTGGCGTAGGGCGCGACCAGGACGACCTCGTACATCGGGTCCGAGCTCGGGCCGTAGGCCGCGACGACCCCGGCGACCGGCACCAGCGGGGCGACCATGAGGAAGAGGTAGAGCCCGCCGACGTCGGCCAGGAGGGCCGCGAGGGCGACGAAGGCGACCACGCCGACCATCGAGGCGATCCAGGGAGCGCGCAGGGCCGGCGCCGCCGCCACCACCCGAGCGTCCGAGCGAGTCAGCCGGAGCCGCACGAGCAGCCGCTCGAGGGGGCTGGCCGCCGGCACCTCGACGGCGGCCAGCACGCGGTCGAACGGGCTGTGCAGCTCCTGGGGCAGCAAGGTCGAGACAGAGTGCCGGCATCGGGCGCAGCGCTGCACGTGCTGCTCGACCGACGCACTCACCAGCGGGCCGGCGACCCCGTCGACCCAGTCGCGCAGCGCATCGTCGTCGACGTGCCAGGTGCGGCGGGCGGTTCCCTCGCTCATGCGGATCCCTCCACCAGGTCGCGGCGCAGCAGCGCCTTCGCGCGCAGCAGGCGGGTCTTGACGGTCGCCCGCGGGACACCGAGCAGCTGGCTGGCCTCCCGGGTCGTCAGCCCGTCGAGCACGGTCGCCTGCACGACCGCGCGCATCTCGGGGCTGAGTCGGGCCATGGCCGCGCCCGCGTCGCCGTACTCGACACCGGCGAGGACGCGCTCCTCGACGCTGACCTCCGCGTCCAGCACCACGTCCGGCATCGGGACCTCCGCCCCGTGCCCTCGGGTCCGGAGCCGGGAGACCAGTCGCCGGATGGCCACTCCCCACAGCCATCCGGCGACCTCTCCGTCGCCCCGGAAGCCTCCCGCCCCGCGCCACACGGCGACGAACGTGTCCTGCAGGACCTCGGCCACCAGCTCCCGGTCGTTGCACCGGCGCAGCAGCCGGACGGTCAGCCAGGCCGAGTGCCGCTCGTGCAGGAGGCGCAGGGCACCGGTGTCACCCCCGGCCACGGCGCGCAGCAGCTCTGCATCGCTGTGCTCCGTCCGGTCGCCCACGCCCCACCTGTCGCCGCGCCGTCCCGCCCTGGCTTCACGAGTCTGCTCCGAATTCCGTGAGCAGGCGGCACGACCGCCGAGCCCGGCTGGGGGCAGCGAGGCGCTCCAGGCAGCACCGGTGCGAGTGGCTACGCTCGCGGAGGTGAGCCGGATCTTTGCGACGAGCGTCTCGTCGGTCTATCCCCACTACCTGACCAAGGTGGAGAAGAGGGGGCGTACCAAGGACGAGCTGGACTCCGTGATCGAGTGGCTGACCGGCTTCGACGAGCCGGCCCTGGACCGCTATCTGAGCGCGGGCACCACGTTCGGGGACTTCTTCGCCGAGGCAGCCCTCAACCCCCGTGCGTCGTTGATCACCGGATCGGTGTGCGGCGTGCGCGTCGAGGCCGTCGACGACCCGCTGATGCAGAAGATCCGCTACCTCGACAAGCTCGTCGACGAGCTCGCCAAGGGCAGGCCGATGGAGAAGATCCTCAGGTAGCACGCCGTTCCGGTCCGCCGCACGGCTTCCGAGGCCGGGCTCATGCGCGTTGCGGGGGCGGTGGTCGGCTGGGCGGCGGGCCGGTGTCCTTGCCGGTGCGGTTGCGGCCGGGTGGGGAGGGTTCGGGTCCGAGGGTGCGGCCGTCGCGGTGGGTGGCGCTGTAGCGGCCGTCGGGGTGGCGGTGCAGGGTCCAGCCGCCTTCGTGGCACATCGTGTGGTGCGCCGGGCACGGCAGGGCGCCGTTGGCGACGGTGGTCGGGCCGCCGCGGCTGGCCCACACCAGGTGATGGCCGTCGGACCAGGTGGCGGGGCGGTCGCACCACGGCCAGGGGCAGCGGTCCCCGTCGCGGCCGATCATCGCCCGGCGCTGCGGGACGGTGAAGTAGCGGCGCTCGGTGCGCAGGCCGCGCACCGCGCCCTGGTCGTCGAGCAGGACGGTGGTCAGCTCCCCG
>DATHAP010000031.1 GCA_035489715.1 Actinomycetes bacterium | reverse complement strand
GAGGACCTCGGGCTCGATCAGGGCGACCGCCTGCGCGGGGGCCGGGCCGCGGTGCCCCCCGGAGCTGGTGGTGTGGATGCCGTCGGCGATGACCTGGGCGTGCCGGGCGGTGATCTCCCCCGCGGCCAGCGCCGCCACGGTGCCGGGCAGCAGCCCGCCGCGCAGCGCCCGGGCGGTGCGCACCGCCCCGGCCGCCTCCGCCGGGGTCACCGTCACCGTCGACCGCAGCCACGCCCCGGTGGTCAGCGCCCCGTCGTGCACGCACGACCCGCGTGCGTCGACCTCGCCGACCGCGGCCAGCACGACGGCGTCGATCAGGGCCTGGACGGCCCGCCCGGTCGCGACCAGCTCGCGCAGCTCCTCGTGCGACAGGTCCCGGACCGCGCCATCCGCCAGCGCCGCGGCCAGCGCCCGACTGTCGGACTCGACCTGCTTCATCGCGACCCCGAGGGTCACGGCGCTGGTCGAGTCCTCCATGAGACGAACCTACCGGCAACCCCGGACATGACGAGCGCATCATCCACACTCGAAAGCCGTTGTGCACAAAGGGGTTCTGCGCATGACAGGCGCCCGCGCGGTCAGGTGCCGGCGAGGCGCTGCACCACCGGCGCGAGCTCGTCGAGCTCGCCGACCAGGAACGACGAGATGCCGAGGCGGTCGCGTAGCTCGGTGAACTTCTCGACGAAGCGGTCGTGGGAGCCGATGTAGATGTGAGGCGACGCGATGACCTCGGCAACGGACAGCTCGATCCCGCTCCGTTCAGTCAACGCCGCGACGACCTTCGCCGCCTCGGCCTCGAGGTCGTCGGTGACGGTGATCGGCCAGAAGGACGGGTAGACGTTCAGCGTCAGCTCCCCGAACCGCGCGCCCGCCGCTTCCCGCACCCAGCCGATCTTCTCCTCGGTCGCGGCCCACGTGTACGACCTGGGGTCCGGCACACCGCCGCGCAGGATCCGTGGCGCCAGGCCGACGGTGTGCGCCTCTCGCGCCGCCAGCTCGAGAGTCGTCCGGCCGCCACCGCCGACGAAGAACGCCGGATGCGGCTGCTGAACCGGCTTCGGCTCCGCGTCGTAGTCAGTGATCGTGTAGTGCTCGCCGGCGAACGAGAACGGGCCGGCCGCGAAGCAACCCTTGATGACGGCCACCGACTCGGCCAGCCTCGCCTGCCGCACCGGGACCGGGTCGAAGGGCAGCCCGATGGCGGCATACTCCGCACCGTTCCAGCCGGCGCCGATCGCGACGTCGAGGCGGCCCTCGGACAGGACGTCGAGCGTGGCCAGCTCCTGGGCGAGGACGGCCGGGTGGTGGAGGTCGTTGTTGTGCACGAAGGCGCTGATCCGGATCCGTTCGGTGAGCGCCGCGACGGCGGCCAGGTAGGGCACTGGTGCGAGCTGGCCCACCAGGTGGTCGGGCAGCACGAACGTCGTGACGCCGAGCGCCTCCGCCGCCCGCGCCCTCTCTCCGAGTTCGCGTGCGCTCGACACGTCGAACGCGTCGGCGAGGAACGTGAAGGGTCGCGGCATCAGGTCGGTCCAGGTCAGTCAGGTCGGTCCGGGTCAGTGAGGTCGAAGCGCACCTGCAGCGACACGGTCACCGTGGCCTCTCCGGCCTCCACCGGCATTGCCGCTGCGCGCACGCCCTTAGTCGCCATCGCGATCGGGCGCGGCATCCCCGGCTCGGCCACAGTGGAGATCCGGCGTACGGCGCCCAGCTCCCGCCCGGCGAGCGCCGCGAGGTGCTGCGCCTGCGACCGGGCATCGGCTACGGCGCCTGCGCGGGCCTCCTCCAGGGCGCCCGACGGGTCGGAGACCGCGAGGGAGACGCCCAGCAGCCGCGCCGCGTCGCCGCCAGCCGCGAGGACGTCGCCGAGCACCGCGCCGGACCCGTCCATCTCCCGCACGGTGACGGTCAGGCCGAGCCACGCGCGGTAACCGCTCGGTCGGCCCTGCTGGTCGTGGTGCTGCCCGACCGACATGTCCTCGGTCCGTAGCTCGTCGTCGAGGACTCCGGCGGTGCGGGCCGCCTCGGCCATCGCGCGGGAAGCGGACTCGCCGGCCGCGAGGGCGGCAGCCACGTCGGGGCCGGTCCCCTCGGCCCCGAGCCGGGCCACCATTCGGTCCGGCCGGGCCTGCGCCGTGCCGGTGCCGGACACGTCGATGCGATCACTCATGCGCCGAGCCTGCCACGCCGGCCAGGACGCCGGTCGGCTCGTCGTCCCTCTCCGGGACACCGGTCGGCTCGACGAACACGAACCGGCGGTACGACCAGAAGTGGACCGCGGTGCCGAGGACGAGCCCGACGACGTTGGCGGCGACGTCGTCGGCCAGGGCCGACCTGAAGCCGAGCAGGTAGTGGGAGACCGCCAGGCAGGTCAGCGCGATCCCGAGCCCGACTCCGTTGAACAGGAAGAAGAGCGAGTACTCGCGGGACGATCGGAGGAGCCACCCATGAGGAGCAGCACCCTCGAGGCCCGAGACGTCCTGGCCGGCCGCGTGGCCGAGCACGTCGTGGCCGTCGCCCTGGTCCGCAAGAGCCCGGAGGACCCGATCCCCTTCGCGGTCTGGTGGCGGGTCACCGACGCGCTCCGCGCCAGCACCCAGGCAGACCCGGCTGTGGCCGTCGCCGAGGTCGACGCGGCCCTCGCGGCGGTGCACGAGTCGGTGCACGGCCGGTTGCCGAGGCCGGCGTCGGACGGCTTCGCGGTGCGGCCAACCGACCCGGCCCGAGCCCTGGCGCAGGCCGAGTCGCTGGTCGCCCGGCTGGTGCTCGGCCAGACCGCCACCTCGCCGACGCTGCTGCACGTGCGGCTGGCCCGGCTGTGCCGAGCCCTGGTGGCGCTCGCCGAGCGGAGCTGACCGACGTCAGCTGGTCGGCGCCGCCGCCGCGAGCGCGTCGACCCGGTCAGCCCGGTCGAGGTTCGGCCGCGCCCCCAGCTGCTCGAACACAGGCCGGGCCATGGCGAGCAGGCGGGCCGCCTCCTCCGCGCGACCGTGCTCGACGTGGTGCTCGGCCGCCTCCAGCCGAACGGTCGCCTGCCAGAAGACGTTGCGGGTCTCCTCCAGCGTGGTCAACGCCGCGGCGTAGGTCGTGACCGCCTTGTCGTCCTCGCCGCGCGCCGAGCTCAGCCGCGCGGTGAACCGCAGCCGTTGCCCGTCCAGCAGGGGCGACCGGTCGCCCGCCGATCGACTGGCCGCGAAGTCCAGGAACTCGTCGATCGCTGCCTGGTCACGCAGCGCGAAGGCGGCCTCGAGCGACTCGATCAGCCCCTCGATCGGGGCGCGGGCGATCAGTCCGAGGGTCTCGTGCGACGCCAGCGCTCGCCGGGCCAGGTCCAACGCCTCCTGCGGTCGGCCCTCCGCCCGGGCGATGGCGGCGAGCACGCCCTGCTGGGCTGCCCGGTTCTGCACGTTCTCGGAGTCCGCGGCGTCGGGGAGGCGGGCGAGGAACGCCTTGGCCCCCTCGGTGTCCCCGCGCCGGACCAGAGCCCCCGCAGCCGGCACCAGCTCGACCACGACCAGCTGGAGGGTGGTGAGGTGCTCGTCGGCGATCACCGTCTCGGCCGTCGCCAGCGCCTCGTTCCAGCGGCCCAGCGTGAGCAGCGCGTTGATCGACCCGGCCTGCATCGACAGGTCGTAGAACTTGTCGCCAACCCGCCGGGCGTAGCCAAGGCCGACCCGGTAGGTCTCCAGCGCCTGGTCGATCCGGCCGACGTCCGCCTGCCGCTCGGCCAGGTTGAAGTAGGCCCGCAGAGCCGCGCCGTGACGGTCGGCGCCCAGCGCGACGGAGAGCGCCTTCTCGATCAGGGCGTCAGACTCGACCGGACGGTGCGCGGTGAGCAGGATCAGGCTCTTGGTGTTCAGCGCCTGCGCCAGGGTCTCGGGCAGCATCAGCCGCTCGGCGATCGCCAGCGCCCGCTCGAGGTGCGGCTGACCCTCCTCGCCGCGGCCGACGAAGAACATCAGGCGGCCCAGCTGGGCCGAGACCTCGGCGATGTCGGCATCCGGCTGCTCGGTGGACAGGACCTCCAGCGCCCCCTGCATCCGGTCGATCGCAGCCAGCAGACTGCCCTCGTAGAAGTCGACCTCGGCCAGCTCGGCGGACACCCGGGCGGCGGCGTGGGCCTGGCCCTCTCTGTCGTACGCCGCGAACGCCCGGTCGAGATGAGCGCGGGCCTCGACGGCCCGGCCGGCTGTCGCAGCGGCTGCCCCGGCACGCTCCTCGAGCCGGGCCCTCCCCAGCGCGTCGTCGGTGAGCTCGAGAGCCTGCGTGAAGTAGCGCAGCGACTCGACCGGCGCGGCCAGCCCGGCGGCCCGGTCACCGGCCCGCAGCAGCATCTCGCGCGCCCTGGCCCTGGTCTGCGCGGCGTCAGGTGCGTCCGGGACCGCGTGCAGCGCTTCGATGTAGTGCGCAGCGATGAGCTCGACCACCTCGTGGTCGTCGACCGCCTGGTCGGACTCCAGGTGGGCTGCGACCGCCAGGTGCTTGGCCCGCCGGTCGTGCCGGGAGAGCGTGTCGTAGGCGACCTTCTGCAGCAGGTCCTGGACGAACTCGTACTGCCCGCGTTCCGGCGACCGCGGGTCGCTCGTGACGGTGAGGATCTCGCGGCGGACCAGGACGGCCAGCGACTCGGCGAGCGGCGCGAGCGGCTCGCCGGACACCGCGGCAAGCGCCTCGGGCGTGAACGACTTGCCCAGGACCGCGGCGTCCTCCACCAGCAGGCGCTCGGCCTGCCCGAGCCCGTCCAGCCGGGCGGCGATCAGGCCGTGCAGGGTCTCGGGCACCTGCAGGTCGGTGATCGGTCCGGTCGGCCGGTACTCGTCGCCGACCTGCGCGAGCTGACCCTGGTCGATCAGCATGCGGACCGTCTCCACGGCGTAGAGCGGGATTCCTTCCGCCCGGTCGAGGATCGCCCTGGTCACGGTCGCGGGCAGACCGGGCACGAGCCCGGCGAGGAGCTGCTCCATGGCGTCGGGGCCGAGCGGGTCGAGGTACTGCGAGGTGAAGTTGCGGCGGCCCGAGCCCCAGGTGGGCCGCCGGTCGACCAGCTCGGGACGGGTCAGGGCCAGCACGAAGATGGGGTGGTTGCGCGACCACTCGAGCAGGTGGTCGACGAAGTCGAGCAACGACGTGTCCGCCCACTGCAGGTCCTCGAAGACCAGGACCACCGGACCGCTGTCCGACATCCGCTCGACGAACAGGCGCCAGGCCGCGAACTGGTCGTCCTGGCCGGTGGTGGGGCGGTCGTCGAGGCCCAGCAGCTGCGCCAGCCGCGGCTCGATCCAGCGCCGCTCCTCGGGGTCGGTGACGAACTCGGCGAGCGTGGCGGCGAGCTTGGCGGCGACCGCCTCGGAGGGCTCACCCTCCACCGATCCCACCCGCATCCGCATCATGTCGGCCAGCGCCCAGTAGGTGACGCCCTCGCCGTAGGACAGGCACCGGCCGTGGTGCCACCAGACGCCCTCGGCCAGCCCGTCGACGTACTTCTCGAACTCCCACGCCAACCGCGACTTGCCCACGCCTGCCACCCCGCTGACCGTCACGAGCTGGGGGGTGAGGTGGTCGACCGTGGAGTGGAAGAGGTCCTTGAGCATCCGCAGCTCGCGGTCCCGCCCGACGAACGGCGCCTCGAGGCCTTCGACCCGCATGACCCCGCTGCGGCCGGCCACCACCTGCAGGGCCCGGAACAGCGCCATCGGCTCCGCCTTGCCCTTGAGCTCGTGCGTGCCGGCCGGCTCGTAGCGCACCGAGGCGTCGGTCGCCCGCCGGGTGGCGTCGCCGACGAGGACCGCGCCGGGCGGTGCCACCGACTGCACCCGGCTGGCGGTGTTCACCAGGTCACCGGCGACCATGCCCTCCGTCGCCGCTCCGAGGCTGACGGCTGCCTCACCGGTGAGCACTCCCGCGCGTACCTTGAGGTCGGTCGCACCGACGTCCTCGCCGAGCGCGCTCACGGCCGCGACCAGCTCGAGCGCGGTGCGCACCGCCCGCTCGGCGTCGTCCTCGTTGGCGACCGGCGCACCCCACACCGCCATGACGGCGTCGCCGATGAACTTCTCGACCACACCGCCGTGGCGGACGACCAGCGTGCGGCACACCTCGAAGTACCGGGTCAGCAGCTCACGCACCTCCTCGGAGTCACGGGACTCCGACAGCGTGGTGAACCCGACCAGGTCGGCGAAGAGGACCGAGACCAGCCGACGCTCCGCCGCCGGGACCTGCCTCGCCGCGTCGGCGGACACGGGCGCGGCCACCGGGGAGAAGTCGGGGGCCGGCGACGACAGCGTCAGGGCGGTGCCGCACTCGGCGCAGAACTTTGTCCCTGTCGAGGGCGCCCCGCACCCCGGGCAGCTGCGGACGAGCGGCGTGCCGCACTCGGCACAGAACTTGGCGCTCGGACCGGCCGCCGTCCCGCACGCCCCACACGTCATGCCGGGCAGCATCCTCCCTTCGGATGTCGGACGTGGAGCGATCGGGCAATACCCAGCGAGCGGATGCCTGACCTCGCCAGTGAGCAGGGCCTGAGGAGTAGGCTCGTCCACCCACCCGAGACCCCAGCCGAACGAGGATCCGGCAGCCGCCGCTGCCGGCCGACGAAAGGCCTCCTCCCGCGTGCCCGCCGCTCCCGAGGACCCGGCCGCCCCCGTCGACAGGGTGCTGTCCGCGGAGCGCGCCTATCTCGCGACCGCCCGAGCCGACCTGGCCGCGATGCGTGCGGCCACTCTCGCGCTCGACGCCCGCGGCGGTGACGCCGTGTCCGAGGCCTACCTCGCGGCCAGCCTGCACAAGCGGGTCCAGGCCCTGACCGACGATGCCGAGACCCCGCTGTTCTTCGGCCGGCTCGACCTCCGGCCGGACGCGGCACGCGACACCGGCGAGCGGTTCTACATCGGCCGCCGGCACGTGCACGACGACGACGGCGACCCGGTGGTGATCGACTGGCGGGCCGACGTGTCCACGGCGTTCTACCGCGCGACCCGCGACCACCCGATGGACGTCCTGCTGCGCCGGCGATTCGGCTTCGAGCGTGGCCACATCACCGCCTACGAGGACGAGCACCTGCTCGACCGCGCGGAGACCGAGGCGCGCAGCCGGATCCTGGTCGGCGAGATCGAGCGGCCACGCGTCGGACCGATGCGCGACATCGTGGCGACGATCCAGCCGGAGCAGGACCTCATCGTCCGCGCCGACGTCGCGCAGACCATCTGCGTGCAGGGCGCACCGGGCACCGGCAAGACCGCGGTGGGTCTGCACCGGGCGGCGTACCTGCTCTACACCTTCCGGGACCGGCTGCGCCGCGGCGGAGTCCTCGTCGTCGGCCCCAACAGCGCGTTCCTGTCCTACATCTCCGCCGTCCTTCCCGCCCTCGGCGAGGTCGACGTGCGGCAGGTGACGCTGGACGGGCTGGTCGGCACCCGGGTGCCCATCCGCGCCGACGAGCCGGCGGAGGCCGCGAGGCTCAAGGGCGACCCCCGGATGGCGGAGGTGCTGCGCCGCGCGGTCTACTCCGGGCTCGTCACGCCGACCGAGCCGCTGATCCTGCCGCGCGGGTCGCGGCGGTGGCGGCTGCCGGCCTCCGAGCTCGCCGAGCTGGTCGCCGAGCTGCAGGCCCGCGACGTCCGCTACGGCGCGGCCCGCGCGATGCTCGCGCAGCGTCTCGCGCACGCGCTGCTGACCAAGATGGAGGAGACCGGCGAGTCGCCCGACGACCGGGTGCAGGACGCGGTCGCACGGTCGCAGCCGGTACGTCGTCAGGTGGACCGGCTCTGGCCCGCAGTCGACCCGGTGCGCGTGGTGATGAACCTGCTCGGCGACGCCGACCTGCTGGCCGCTGCGTCGGAGGGGCTGCTCGACGAGGACGAGCAGCGGCTGCTGGTCTGGGACAAGCCTGCGCGCGGCCCGAAGTCGGCGCCCTGGACGCTCGCCGACGCCGTGCTCGTCGACGAGGTGGCCGACCTGGTCGACCGCGAGCCGAGCCTCGGCCACGTGGTGCTGGACGAGGCGCAGGACCTCTCACCGATGCAGCTGCGCGCCGTGGGCCGCCGCTGCTCGACCGGCGCGGCGACCGTGCTCGGCGACATCGCGCAGGGCACGACCCCGTGGGCGACGGCCGACTGGGCATCGACCCTGCGGCACCTCGGCAAGCCGGACGGGCACGTCGAGGTGCTCCGCCGCGGCTACCGGGTGCCGGCTGCCGTGCTCGACCTGGCCAGCCGGCTGCTGCCGCACATGGCGCCCGGTGTCGCCGCGGCCGAGTCGGTGCGCGAGAACCCCGGCACCCTCGACGTCCGCAGGTCGGCGGACCCGGTCGCCGCCGCAGCGGGCGCGGTCGGCGACGTGCTCGCCCACCCGGGCTCGGTCGGCGTCATCGTGGCCGACGCCGACGTCGCCACGGTGGCCCGCCGCCTCGGCGTCGCGCACGTGGTGCTCGGCTCCGGCGACGAGGGCACCGCGCGGGTCACCGTGGTGCCGGCGTCCCTGGCCAAGGGCCTCGAGTACGACCACGTGGTCGTCGTCGAGCCGGCCACCATCGTGGCCGCCGAGCCGTCGGTGCGGCAGGGTCTGCGCCGTCTCTACGTGGTGCTCACCCGCGCCGTCACCGGCCTCGTCGTCGTGCACGGCGAGCCCCTCCCCGAACAGCTCGTTGCATGAGGCACCTGGCCGACGCGTGGATCCCGCTCGCCCGCCGGGTGGGCGCCCGCGACGACGTCGCGGGCACCGGCTCCGCCCTGCTCGGCCGGTGGAGCGAGCCGCACCGGGCCTACCACGACCTGGCCCACCTCGACGAGGTGCTGCGCCGCGTCGACCTGCTCGCTGGCGAGGCCGACCAACCGGACGTGGTGCGGCTGGCGGCGTGGTTCCACGACGCGGTCTACGACCCGCGGGCGACCGACAACGAGGAGCGCAGCGCCGAGGTCGCGACGGTCGCGCTGGCCGACCTCGGTCTGGCTCCGGACGTCGTGGACGAGGTCGCCCGGCTGGTGCGGCTGACCGCGACCCATGGCGCCGCGCCCGGTGACCGCGACGGCGCGGTCCTGTGCGACGCCGACCTCGCGGTGCTCGCCTCCGACAGCCTTCGCTACCAGTCGTACGCCGAAGGTGTCCGCCGCGAGTACGCCCACCTCGACGACGCGACCTTCGCCAGGGGGCGTGCCGACGTCCTGCGGCGGCTGCTCGACCGGCCGCAGCTGTTCACGACGTCGTACGGCCGACGCGAGTGGGAGCAGCGCGCTCGGGCGCACGTCGCTGTGGAGCTGCGCTCCCTCGCCGACTGATCGCTGACTGATCGCCGAACTCGGCGGCCCGGCGTAGGGTCGCGACGTGGACCTGGGTCCTGGGCGCCTCCAGGGAATCGTGGAGGACGACCTGTGGCCGCTGGTGGAGACGTTCCTCGACGCTCACGACGCGGCGGGTCTGGCCGTCGCGGTGGTGCGCGACGACGAGGTCGTCGCACGTGGGTTCGGCGTCCGTGACGTCGGCAGCGGCGCGCCGGTCACACCCGAGACGATGTTCCACCTGGCGTCGGTGTCCAAGCCGTTCGTGGCCACCGCGATCGTCTCGTTGGCGACGGCCCGGGACGGCGCCGGACCGGTGCTCGACCTGGATGCCCCGGTCACGGAGTGGGTACCCGAGCTGACCCTGGCCGACGGTCGGGTGTCCGAGGTCACCGCCAGGCGACTGTTGAGCCACAGCAGCGGTCTCCCCGACGTCTCGGACTACGGCTGGCACGACCCGCAGCTCAGCGACGACTCCCTCAGCGACTTCGCACGCAGCCTGTCGGGCTGGCGGCTGCAGTCGGAGCCCGGCTCCGCGTTCTCCTACTCGAACGCCGGCTTCGAGATCCTCGGGCTGCTGCTGGCAAGGGCGACGGGCAGGACGTTCGAGGAGGCCGTCCGGGCGCAGGTCCTGATCCCGCTAGGGATGCGGGAGAGCACGTTCCTGCTCAGCGAGGTGCCGCGGCACCTGGCCGCCGCACCGCACGTGGGGAGGCCGCTGACGGTGCCCGACGGCGCCTACCCCTACACCAGACGCCATGCCCCCAGCTCGACCCTGCACTCCAACGTGCTCGAGATGTGCCGGTGGCTGGTGGCCCACTTCCAGCCGGCCGCTCCGACCGAGGTGGCGGCGGAGGGCTCCGAGCGGCAGCGTGCACGGCTGGACCCCGGGCTGGTCGACGTCATGTCCCAGCCGGTGGTGCCGGTGGGGCGCCCCCCGTGGGAGGAGTCCGCCTCGCTCGGCTGGGCGGTGGGCCGCTACCGCCGGCACCGGACGCTGGGTCACAGCGGCGCGGACCCAGGATTCGGCTCGAGGGTGGTGCTGGTGCCCGACCGGCGGACCGGGGTCGTCGTGCTGGCCAACTCCAACACCGTGCCGACGTCGTACATCTGCGCGGCTGCGCTCGACCTCGCCCTCGCCGACGGTGCGGGTGAGGGCGTCGCGTCGATGCGTGCCCTGCTTCCCTCGGTCGTCGGTCCCGTCGCCACGGTGCTGTCGTCGTCGGGGCCGGACGCCGCGAAGGCGGCGTTCCACCGGCTGGCCGCGGTCGAGCCGGCCGAGTTCGACCTCGACGACGACGGGTTCGAGGGAGCCGTCTGGGGCGCGATCGAGCTGCACCGTACGGAGCTGGTCTGGCCACTGCTGCAGGTGTGGACCGAGCTGCGTCCGGACTCGTCAACGGCCTGGACGATGACCGGTTGGGCCCATCAGGTCGACGGTCGACCGGACCTGGCGAGGAGCCTCCTCCGACGCGCTCTCGAGCTCGATCCCGACAACGACGACGCCGCGCTGATCATCGGCAACCTGCCCCCGGCATGAACCGGTCAGCCGGCGATCGCCGCGCTACGTTGAGGGCATGACGGCCGCAGAGTCATCCGTGCAGGACGTCATCGCGCGCCTCCTACGCATCGACGCCGAGCTGCCGCCCGGCGACGGAGCGGCCGTGTTCAACCGGATGTACCTCACCGTGACGGAGGCGGTCGCAGCCGGGCTCTCGCGCGGCACCGTGTTCACCGACCCGACGTTCATGGAGCAGCTCGACGTGACGTTCGCGTCGCTCTGGATCGAGGCGTACGACGCAGACGCCCGCGACGCGAACGGCGTGCCGAGAGCGTGGGCGGCGCTCTTCGAGCATCGGCACGACCGGTCGGTGTTGCCCGTCCAGTTCGCCCTCGCAGGGATGAACTCGCACATCGGGTTCGACCTTGCTGTCGCAGTCATCAAGACCTGCCAACAGCGGGACACCTCGCCCGAGAGTCCCGGGGTCCGGGACGACTACGAGGCGGTCAACCAGCTGCTCGCGGCCGGCGAGTCCGAAGTCCGCCGGTCGTTCCTCACCGCGGCCGGGCGGGAGCTGGACGCGCACGTCGGCCCGGTCGTCCATCTCGTCAGCTCGTGGAAGATCGACAAGGCTCGTGACGTCGCCTGGGTCAATGTCGAGGCCATGTGGGCCATCCGTCACCTGGGCACCCTGGCCCGCCGCTACCGGGCCGCCCTGGCCCGCACCGTCGGCATGGGGTCGCGACTCTTGCTCACTCCGCAGCTGCCGTGACCGGTGCAGGTCGACGCGCCGGCAACGGCGTGACCGCGACCATGCCTACGACTATGACCACCACTACGCCTATCGCGAATCCGCGACGAGGCGCTCCATCGCCGCAGCGTAGAGCGGCAGTGCGGCGCACCCGCGCAAACAGGTTTGTGCTGCCCGCGACGCGCGACCTAGCGTTGGTCGCCCTGCCAGACGGGACGCACGTGCGGGTCCGCGGTCGTTCCCCGGTCGGAGGAGAACTTCATGACGCTGCGCCCCGTGGCGCTCTGCATCGACGCGAACGACCACGCCCGCCTCGCGCGCTTCTGGGCCGGCGTCCTGCGCCGGGAGACGTTCGACGACCGGGACGACGGCCTGGTGCTCCTGCCGAGTGACGAGAACGACCTGCGGATCGAGTTCCAGACGGTGCGGGAGCCGAAGACCGGCCCGAACCAGATGCACTTCGACCTGACGAGCACGTCGCTCGCGGACCAGCAGGCGACGGTGGAACGGGCCCTCGTCCTCGGCGGCCGGCACATCGACGTCGGGCAGCTGCCCGACGAGGAGCACGTGGTGCTGGCCGACCCGGAAGGCAACGAGTTCTGCGTCATCGAGCCGGGCAACACGTTCCTCGCCGACTGCGGCTTCATCGGAGCCCTCTCCAGCGACGGCATGCAGGAGGTCGGCTACTTCTGGAGCGAGGCTCTCGGCTGGCCGTTGGTGTGGGACCAGGACGGCGAGACGGCGATCCAGTCGCCGCACGGCGGCCGGAAGATCACCTGGGGCGGCCCGCCCCTGGCGCCGAGGACCGGGAAGAACCGGCTGCACCTCGACCTCGCCCCGCCGGTCGGCGGCGACCAGGCGACAGAGGTCGAGCGCCTCCTCTCACTCGGCGCGACGCGTGCCGACATCGGTCAGGGCGACGTCAGCTGGGAGGTGATGGCCGACCCCGGCGGCAACGTGTTCTGCGTCCTGAGCCCGCAGTGACACGCCGGGAGTGACCCCGGTGAGCGTCAGGCCAGACCCGCGTCGTGGGTCTGGTGCCTGATCCGGTCCCGCTCCTGGGCCAGCCGCAGCGCCTCGTAGGAGATCAGCGCCGCCAGCACGAACGCCAGGGTCGCCAGCGCCACCAGGGCGGGCACGGCGTGCGCGACCGGCAGCAGCGCGATCAGCAATGCCGACGCCAGCAGCCGCTGCACGTTCCAGCCGCCGATGTTGCGTCGGCGAAGGGCCGAGAGCGCCACGAGGTACAGGACCGCGCCTCCGTACAGCGCGACCAGCGGCACCCAGGACAGGGACTCGCCGAGGTCGTGGTGCTCGGTGTCGGCGACGTACTCGAGGACCTTCTTGACGCCCAGGGCGAGGTAGACGATGCCGGCCAGCATCGGGAAGTGCAGGTAGGTGTACGAGTCCCGGGCCAGCCGGCTGCGCGGCTCGCCCTGCAGCCCGGCGAGCACCCGCTCGGCGACCAGCGCGACGACGTCGAAGTAGACCCACCACAGCGCCACCGACACGAGCAGCGCCAGCATCGCCGCGACCACCACCGCGACCGTGACCGGGTCGTCGGCGACACCGGCACCGACGGCCACGACCGACTCGCCCAGCGCAACGATGATGATCAGCCCGTGCCGCTCGGCGAAGTGCGCGGCGCTGTAGACGCGCCAGCCCTCGGTGCCGGCGAGGAAGACGCCGCCGTAGTCGACGACCAGCGCGAGCACCCACAGTGCGGTCTGCCACGGCGGACCCACGGCGCCACCTGCGACGAGCAGCAGGCAGGCGACCGCGGTCGGGATCGCGGTGACGAACAGCCGCCGACGCAGCGCGCGGTCGTCACCGGCTGCGACGACGTACACGGCGAGATGGGCGAGCCGCACGGTCGCGTAGCACGCGGCGAGCACGAACGGCCCGAACAGCCCACCCGGCTTGTCGACGAAAGACTCGGGGATCGCGAGGGCGACGACGAACAGCGCGCCCATCGTGACCACCATCGCCAGGCGCAGCAGCCCCTCGTCGGCCTTGGCCTGGTTGCCGAGCCACGCGTACGACGTCCAGCCGAACCAGAGCAGCGCCATCAGGACGAGCCCACGACCGAGCCCGCGCGCCGTCGGGTCGTCGGCCATCAGCTGGGTCACCTGGGTGATGGCGAAGACGAACACCAGGTCGAAGAACAGCTCGAGCGTGGTGACCCGGTGCGACTCGTCGGTCGACCGCACCACGAGAGCAGGGGAGCGCAGCACGGGCGCCAGCGTGACACCGGATCCGGCCGTCGTCACCTGCTGTCCGCTGACGGCGGAAGGCTGCCGCCGCGCCGCCCTCGCCGTCGCGGCGGTCCTCGCCACCGTCGCTCCGGCCAGCGCCGCACCCACGAAGAAGGGCCAGACGGTCGTCACGGCGAGCGCGTCCGGGCTGGCGTTCACGTTCCCGATCGTCGGCCGCACCGGTGACGCCGTGTTCCATGTTCCAGCACGTCGGCGGCCTGTCCCTGACCGCCGGCGAGACGGTCGTCACGCTGTCCAACTTCTGGATCGACACGGACAGCGGCGTCGTCAGCGGCGTCGTCGACGACCCGGTCCGCGTCCCGCTGTTTCACCCTGGGAGCCAGGAACGACGACGGTCTGGCTCTCGAGCTGACCCAGGTGGCCGCGGACTACCTGAACGGCGCGTTCGACGTCGATGTCTTCAGCGTGGGCCTGGTCATCGGCTACGGCGCACCGGCCGAGAGCGTCTGGCCTCAGCAGCATCCGCCGCGCACCGCCACGCACCCCACGGCCGGCAGAGGTCAGTGGCGGTGCGGGCGACGCAGGCCCGAGGCGCGCAGCCGGGTGATCAGCTCACGGCCGGTGACCGGCTGCGCGCCGAGCTCGATCGCCGCGTCGCGCAGCTCCTCCGGCAGGTCGTAGTGGTCGCCCTGGAACGCCCGCCTGGGGATGCCCAGGCGGTCCGCCATCTCGTGCAGCTCGTCGTACGACGTGTCGCTCACCAGGTGGCACCACAGCCGGCCGCGGGTGGGCCAGATCGGCGGGTCGACGAGGATCGCCATGCCGCAGATGGTGTCCTAGTCCTGATGGACACGGTGACCGACGCCCTGCTGCAGGCCCGCGCGAGGGTCGTACACGACCTCGCTGCCTGCTCGCTGGACACGGCGGACTGCGTATCGGTCGTCGACGAGGCCGTGTCGTCGCGGCGCTGGTGGGCGGACGAGTGGCCCGAGGGCGCTCAGTTCCTGACCTGCCTGGTCGCCCAGGACGTGCAGGAGGCGCTGCTCGACTCGACCGGGCGGTGGCCGCTCTGCCGGGCCGACCACACCGACGATGACGACGTACCCGAGCACGAGCTGCGGGTGACGCCCGACCTCGGCGAGGACCCGCACTGGATGTGTGAAGAGTCCGGCGTCGTCGTCGCCCGGGTCGGAGCCCTCGCCCACCGATGAGCTCTGGCCGGCGACATCGCCGGCTAGCGCGCCGGAGGGAGTCTGAGCGGGCCCGCAGCGGCCCGCCACCGCCGGACCCGCCAGCCGGTGTCGAAGGCCGACACGCCGGTCCAGGTGCCGAGGAAGACGGCCAGGAAGCCCCACGACAGGTCGCGCCCCCTCGCCGCCAGGAGGACCTGCACGACGCCCGTCGTGACCAGGACCACCCCGGTCTGGATGGCGAACGAGCTCCAGCTCTCCGGCTTCCCCGACTGATTCATGGCGCGCAGCTCGGCGCGAACCACGTCCCAGGTCGTCATCCGGGGCCCCCTGCCGTCGCGGTGTCGTGCGTCTCAAGGAAAGCACCGGACGATGAGTTCGGGCCGGGAATCCGGTCAGTACCTGCATGACGAGCCAACCGACG
>DATHAP010000030.1 GCA_035489715.1 Actinomycetes bacterium | reverse complement strand
GTCTGCTTGTCGAGGTACCGCGGAGTGGAGGCCATGCGGAACTTGGCCACGGCCGCGCCACTCGGGGTGAAGCGCAGCTCGGGGTCGTCGACGAGGTTGCCGACGAGGGTGATGACGGTGTCGCCTGCGGCCATGTTCGGTGGCTCCTTCGCTCAGCGCTGGTCGGGGCGGATGACCTTGGTGCGCAGCACGGCCTCGTTGAGGTTGAGCTGGCGGTCGAGCTCCTTGACGGTCGCCGGCTCGGCCTGCAGGTCGACGACGGCGTAGATGCCTTCTGCCTTCTTCCTGATCTCGAAGGACATCCGGCGACGGCCCCAGATGTCGACCTTCTCGACGTCGCCGCCGTCCTTCTTCACGACGGTCAGGAACTGGTCGAGAGCGGGACCGACGGTGCGCTCCTCGACGTCGGGGTCGAGGATCACCATGAGCTCGTAGTGACGCATGCGGACAACCCACCTCCTCTGGACTCGAGCGGCCACGGTCTCTCCGTGGCAGGAGGGCTACTGCGTCGACCGCCGGCACCGGGTCCGGCGGTCAGGAGGCCAAGACTACCGGGCGTGGGCGGCAGGGCCGAATCGTCGTCCACAGGCCGCGGTCGGTGGCTCCCGGCCGGTCGGTGGACGGTCGTAGGGTCGGTCCCGTGACCGCACTGCGCATCGGAGCCCACGTCGACCAGGCCGACCCGCTCGCGGAGGCGACGGCCCGCCTGGCGGACCTGGTGCAGACCTTCCTCGGCGACCCGCAGGGCTGGAAGGCCCCCACGGTGACCCGGGCCGGCGGGGCGGCGGCACTGCGCGCCGATGCCGCGGCCGCGGGGGTCGACGTCTACATCCATGCGCCGTACGTCCTCAACGTGGCCACCAGCAACAACCGGATCCGGATCCCCAGCCGCAAGCTGCTCGAGCAGCACGCCCGGCTGGCCGCCGAGTGCGGCGCGAAGGGGCTGATCGTGCATGGCGGTCACGTCCTCAAGGACGACGACCCGGAGGGCGGCTTCGACAACTGGGCCAAGACCTTCGAGCGATTCGATCCACCGCTGCCGGTGCTGATCGAGAACACCGCGGGCGGGGGCAACGCGATGGCCCGGCGGCTGGACCGGGTGGCCCGGCTGTGGGAGGTCCTGGAGGACCGGGTCGAGGCGGCGGTCCTGGCCAAGGTGGGCTTCTGCCTCGACACCTGCCACGCCCACGCGGGCGGCGAGGAGCTGGCAGGGGTCGTTGACCGGGTCAAGGCGATCACCGGGCGGATCGACCTGGTGCACGCGAACGACTCGCGGGACGCCTTCGACTCCGGGGCCGACCGGCACGCCAACTTCGGGTCCGGGGCGATCGACGGCGACGAGATCGTGGCGGTGGTGGCCGCGGCCGGGGCGCCCGTCGTGGTGGAGACCCCCGGCGGAGCGGCCGGGCAGGGCGCCGACATCGCGTTCCTGCGGGAGCGGCTCCCCGCCTAGGTAGCCTCGCCTAGAGAGCGCCGACCGCCCCGGCGGCGGCTCCCTGGTGGGGGAGCGGCCCGTCGCTGCCCACCGTGGAGCAGGGTGCGAGGTGGTCCCGCAGCCGACGCAGCGCGGTGACGAACGCCTCGAGCTCCTCGGGGCCGCCTCGGCGCAGCGGGTCCAGCAGCGAGCTCTCGATCAGGGCCAGGTGGCCGGGCAGCACCTCGGTGAGCAGCGAGCGGCCGGCCTCGGTCACCACGGCGTAGGTGGTGCGCCGGTCGGTGGCGCAGGCCTGGCGGGCGACCAGGCCCCGGTCGACCAGCCGGTCCACGACGCGGGTCACGCCGCTGCTGGTCAGCGTGGTCTGGGCGCTCAGGTCGGACATCCGGAGCAGGCCCAGCGGCGAGCGGGCCAGCCGCAGCAGGACCTCGAACTCCACGCCGGACAGCCCATGAGCGCCCAGCTGGGCGCTCGACCGGGCCTCGAGCCCGGCGAAGGCCTCGGCCAGCAGGCCGACGACGGTCAGGCGGTCGTCGGCCAGCGCAGCGTCGAGGGGAGTGGTCTGGGGGTCCGGCACGAGATCATCGTACCTGAACTTGACAATGGGAATGTTGAGAGGGCAATCTTTGCTTCAGCAGACATCGCAGATTCCCGGTCAGCCACCGACCGGTACCGCCCGTAGGAGAGGACAAACCCACCATGACCACCACCCCCCAGACCGGCCGCGACATCGCCGTCGAGCAGGCCACCGAGAACGCCGCCGGCGCGCTGCGCGTCGTGGACGGTGTGGCCCTGCCGGCCGCCGGTACCTACGTGCTCGACCCGACGCACACCCGCATCGGCTTCGTCGCCCGCCACCTGATGGTCACCAAGGTGCGCGGCCACTTCGGCCAGTTCGAGGGATCGATCACGGTCGGCGACGACGTCACCGGCTCGACCGCCGAGGCGACGATCCAGACCGCCTCGATCGACACCGGTACCCCGGACCGCGACGGCCACCTCCGCTCGGGCGACTTCCTCGAGGCCGAGAAGTACCCGACGATGACCTTCGGCAACGCCAAGGTGACCAAGCAGAAGGGCACCAGGTTCACGGTCGTCGGCGACCTGACGATCCAGGACACCACCCGCCAGATCGAGCTGGACGTCGAGCTCGACGGCGTCGTCAAGGACCCCTTCGGCAACGAGAAGATCGCCGTCACCGCGAGCACCGAGATCGACCGCGAGGACTTCGGGATGACGTGGAACGTCGCCCTGGAGACCGGCGGCGTCCTGGTCTCGAAGAAGGTCGTCATCGAGATCGAGGCGCAGGCCGTCCGCCAGGCCTGAGCCCCACCGCACCACCCGCGCCACCGCACCACCGCACCACCGCGAGACCGCACCACCCACGCCACCGCACAACCGCGAGAGCCCCGCACCCCACGTGGGTGGCGGGGCTCTCTCGCCGTCTCGGGGGCACGGTGGGGGTGCGGGGAGGCGGCGGCTCCGCCCATCCGGTCTCGCAAGCTCGGCCTCCCCGCAGGCCCGACCACGCTCCGCCACCCCCTCCCCGCCCCCCGCTTCCTCGTCTGCCGCGACCGACCGTCGGCCGGCCTCCTCGTGTGCCGCGACTGGCCGCGAGAGACCTGTGACTGGTGGCTGGGTAGCCTCCTGCGCCATGGCTTCGCTCACCGTCCGCGAGATCTCGCGCGACGAGCACCTCGCCTTCGTGACCGCACGGTCCCGCGAGACGTCGGTGAGCTTCCTGCAGTGCCCGTCGTGGGCGGCGGTCAAGTCGGAGTGGGGCTCGCAGAGCCTCGGCTGGTACGACGCGCGCGGGACCCTGGTCGGGGCCGGCCTGGTGCTGCTCCGGCAGGTACCCAGGGTCAAGCGGTTCCTGGCCTACCTGCCCGAGGGCCCGGTCATCGACTGGACGGCTGACGATCTGGACGGCTGGCTGACGCCGATGACCGAGCACCTGAAGGCGGCCGGCGCCTTCGGCATCAAGATGGGCCCGCTGGTCGCCGGGCGCCGCTGGTCGGCCGCCACCGTCAAGGCAGCTGTCGCCGACGGCTCGGCGAAGCGGCTCGGGGACGTACCACCGGACAGCGAGGACCCGACGGCCGCGGACGTCGCGGCCACCCTCACGGTTCTCGGGTGGCGCCCGCCGAGCAGCGACGAGGGCTTCGCCGCGGGTCAGCCGCAGTACGTGTTCCAGGTGTCCCTCGCGAGCCGCACCGAGGACCAGCTGCTCGCGGGCTTCAACCAGCTGTGGCGGCGCAACGTCAAGAAGGCCGACAAGGCCGGCGTCGAGGTGACGCTGGGCACCGAGGCCGACCTGCCGGACTTCCACCGGCTCTACCTGGAGACCTCGGAGCGCGACCACTTCACCGGCCGGCCGCTGTCGTACTTCCAGCGGATGTGGTCGGCGATGCGGGCCGAGGACGAGAACCGGATCCGGCTCTACCTGGCGCGCCACGAGGGCGACCTGGTCGCCGCGACGACGCTGGTGCAGGTCGGCCGGCACGCGTGGTACTCCTACGGCGCCTCGTCGACGGCCAAGCGCGAGGTGCGCGGCTCCAACGCCGTGCAGTGGCGGATGCTGCGCGACGCGGCCGCGTCCGGCGCCGAGGTCTACGACCTGCGCGGCATCACCGACACCCTCTCCGAGGACGACCCGCACTTCGGGCTGATCCAGTTCAAGCTCGGCACCGGCGGCGAGGCCGTCGAGTACCTCGGCGAGTGGGACCTGCCGCTGAACAGGGTGCTCTTCAAGGCGTTCGAGGTCTACATGGGCCGTCGTGGCTGACCGTCGGTCGCGGGTGGCGCGATGACCTTCTCGCTGTACGTCGACGAGGACCGCTGGCGCACGCACCTGTCTTCAGTGGTCGAGACGACACCGGGCATCGTGCCGGTCATCAAGGGCAACGGGTATGGCTTCGGCAACGCCCGGCTGGCGGCCGAGGCGGCGCGGCTCGGCGTGCCGGCGGTGGCGGTCGGGACGTCCGACGAGCTGCCGGTGGTCCGCGAGCACTTCGACGGCGACGTGCTGGTGATGAGCCCGTCCTACCCGCGCTGCGAGGACGACCCGGCCGGCCGGGCGGTCCGGACCGTTGCCCACCTCGAGACGCTGCGCGCCGGGGGTGGTGCGCGGGTGGTCGTCGAGGGCATGACGACCATGCGGCGCCACGGTCTGCCGGCCGACGCCGTGGCATCGGTGGCCGGGCTGCTGGGCGACGTACGGCTGGAAGGTCTCGCGTTCCACCTGCCGATGGACCGGCACGGCGGCTACGACCCGGCCGCCGAGGTGGGCGGCTGGCTCGAGCGCTTCGCTGCGGCCGGTGTGCCGACCGACGTCGCGTGGGTGTCACACCTCACCGCGGCCGAGCTGGCGGGACTGCGGACGCGGTTCCCGTCGACGACTTTCCGGCCGCGGGTCGGCACCGCGCTGTGGCTCGGCGACCGGGATGCGCTGGTCGCCAGGGGCACCGTCCTCGACGTGCACCCGCTGGCCCGCGGCGAGCACTACGGCTACCGGCGGCGGCGGGCGCTGCGCGACGCGCACCTCGTGGTGGTGAGCGGCGGGACGGCCCACGGGGTGGCGCTCGAGGCGCCGCGGACCGTGCGCGGGCCGGTCGGGCGCGGCAAGGCGCTGGCGGTCGGCGGCCTCGCGGCGGCCAACCGCGCGCTGTCGCCGTTCACCTGGGCCGGGCACCAGCGGTGGTTCGCCGAGCCGCCGCACATGCACGTGTCGCTGCTGCTGCTGCCGGCCTCGGTCACCCCGCCGTCGATCGGCGACGAGCTGGTCTGCGACGTGCGGCTGACCACCCTGCACCCCGACCGGGTCGCGCCGGCCGCCGCGAAATGATCACGTATACGTGATCGATTCACCCCGTGCACGGCGGATACGCCATGCTTCGGGTGCACTGATCATGCTTACGTGATCATTTCCCGCCCCCGGTCGGCAGCCGGGTCGTCGTGGGGGTGGCGGGTGACCAGGCGGAGCTGGTCCTCGGCGCCGTCGAGCACGCCGCCGGCCGGGTCGTCGGCGACCGGGCGGCCGTCCTCGGTGCGCACCGGGTCGTGCTCTGGGTGCAGCACGTCTCGCACGACCATCGCGCACAGCCACAGCGTGCCGGCGACGTGGGCGAGGACGGTCACCCCGTAGCCGTCCGCCCCGAGCGCACGGTTGGGGTCGCCGGGCGGGTAGCCCGCGATGAGGAGCCAGATCCCGACGAAGTGGATCACCTCGCCGGCCTGCCAGATCAGGACGTCGCGCCACCTCGGGCGGGCCAGCGCGGCCAGCGGCAGCAGCCAGAGCAGGTACTGCGGCGAGTACACCTTGTTGGTGAGCAGGAAGGCGGCCACGACCAGGAGCACCATCTGCGGCAGCCGCGGCCGGCGGGGGGCGGCCAGGCCGAGCACCGCGATCCCGGCGCAGGCCAAGGCGAACAGCCCGCCCGCCAGCAGGTTCAGCGCCCCGGCCGAGACGCCGTGGCCCTGCTGGTCGAGCACGAACCAGATCGAGCTGAAGCCGGCGTCCCGCTCACGCGAGAGCCGGTAGAACTTCGCCCACCCGTCGAAGTCGGCCAGCATCACCGGGACGTTGACCGCGACCCAGGCCAGTGCGGCGGCGGCCACCGTATGCCCGAGCTCGCGCATCCGGCCGGCTCGCAGGCAGAGCACGAGCAGTGCGCCGAGGACGAAGAGCGGGTAGAACTTGGCGGCCGCCGCGAGCCCGATCAGGACGCCGGCGGCCACGGGTCTGGACCGGGCCCACATCAGCATCCCGACCGCCAGCAGCGCCACGGCGTACAGGTCCCAGTTGATGGTGCCCGCCAGGGCCAGCCCCGGTGCCAGAGCGACCAGGGCGGCGTCCCACGGTCGCCTGCCGGCGGTGAGCGCGGTCGCGGCGACCGCGATGCCGGCGCACACGGCAAGCGCGAGCGCGTTGATGTCGAAGTAGCGCAGGGACCGCGCCGCCGGGTCGGCGTCGTCGGGCACCAGCTGCGCGGTGAGCCACATGGCGGCGCCGGTCAGGACGGGGTACTCCACCGTGCGCTCGTCTGTCTGGTCGACGTAGGGGATCTCACCGTCGGCGAGGCCGCGGCCGTAGTAGAGCGGGGTGATGTCGGTGTAGCAGCCGTGGGTGTAGTTGCCGGGAGCGCCCCAGCCGTGGTCGCGGCACCAGTCCTTCTGCACGAGGCCCACGCCGCAGGTGAGGAAGGTCAGCGCCAGGAGCACGCGCAGCGGCGTCCACCAGCTGCGCCCGGTCCCCGCCCGGCGGCCGAGCGGCCCCCCGACGACCTCGCTGCCACCCCGCACCACCGGGTCGTCGCGCGAGGGTGCGACGACCTCGGTCACCCGGTCCGTCAGCCCCCCTCTTCCTGGGAGGGGGCCAGCGACACGCTGACCGACGGCGAGGAGGTGTCCTGGCCGGGCGGCGTGCTCGGCGGGCCGGGGGTGTTGGTGTCGGTCGGCGACGGCGCCACCGTCGACGGCGGCGCCGAGGTGGTGGTGGGCGTCGGGGTCGACGTGGTCGGCGTCGGCGTCGGCGTGAAGCTCGGTGCCGGGTTGCGGGTCTCCCCGACGTACTCCGGCTCCGGGAAGTCCTCGACCTGCATGCCCTGCATCGCGCCGGTCATGAACGCGGTCCAGATGCGCGCCGGGTACTCGCCGCCGAAGAACGTCGGCAGCCCGCCGACGCCGTCGAGGTCGGCCCGCCCGGTGCCCTTGTAGAAGCTGACGGCCGCCGACAGCTGCGGCGTGTAGCCCACGAACCAGGCCGACGTCGTGGTGTCGGGACGCAGCGCGGCGGTGCCCGTCTTGCCGGCCGCCGGCCGGTCGACGTTCTGGGCCTCGGTGCCGGTCCCGGACTGCACGACCTGCTGCAGCGCGTAGGACACGTCGGCCATCACGTCCTTGCCGAAGGCCCGCTCGGTGTCCGTGTCGGCCCGGAACCTGGTGCCGCCGTTGCTGCCCTTCACCTCGTCGATCACGTGCCACTGCGCGCGCTGCCCCTGCGCGGCGAAGGTGGCGTAGGCGTTGGCCATGTCGATGTTGTGCACCGACGCGGTCCCGAGCGGGATGACGGCGTTCGGCTCGAGCCCGGGGGTGTCCTCGGGGATGCCGGCCTCGACCGCCGCGTCGAGCACTCGCTCCGGCCCGATGTCGAGGGTGAGGTCCACGTAGGCGGTGTTGATGCTCTGCTCGGTCGCAGTGACGAGGTCCACGGACGACCCGTAGTCGCGGTCGAACTCGTTGTTGACCTCCTTGTCGGTGCCCGGGAGCTCCTGCGGCGAGTTGCCGTTGTAGCGGCTCTTGAGGCTCACGCCGTCGTCGAGGGCGGCGGACAGGGCGAACGGCTTGAACGACGAGCCGGGCTGGACCCGGGCCTGGGTCGCCTCGTTGAGCTCGCCCGCGTTGGGCCCGCCGTACATCGCGATGACCGCACCCGTGCCGGGCTGCACGGCAGAGAGGCCGATGTGCACGTTGCGGGCGTTCTCGCGCGGCCGCTCCTGGCGCACGGCGCGCACCGCGGCGCGCTGCGACTTGCGGTCGAACGTCGTCACCACGCGCAGACCGCCCAGGTCGATGTCCTGGTCGGAGAACCCCTCGGCCTTGAGCTCGCGGCGGACCGAGTCGAGCAGGTAGTAGTTGGGGCCGCCCTTGGCCTTGCGCGGGTCAGCGGTCTTGGGCACCTGCATGCCGGCCCGCTCCGACGGGTCGAGCCAGCCCTTGGCCACCATGCCGTCGAGCACGTAGTCGAAGCGGTTGGCGAGGGCTTCGGCGTCCTCGTCCGGGTCGTAGTTGGCCGGTGACCGGATCACCGAGGCGAGGACGGCGCCCTCCTCGACCGTGAGCTCGGAGGCCGGCTTGGCGAAGTAGGTCTGCGCAGCCGTCTCGATGCCGTAGGCACCGCGGCCGAAGTAGATGGTGTTGAGGTAGTCGGCGAGGATCTTGTCCTTGTCGTCGCGGCGGTCCAGCTTGACCGCGATGAAGAACTCCTTGAGCTTGCGGGTGTAGGTCCGCTCCTGCGACAGGTACGCGTTCTTGGCGTACTGCTGGGTGATCGTCGACCCGCCTTGCTGCGGGCCGCCGCGCAGGTTGTTCCAGAACGCGCGGGCGATGCCGGTCGGCGAGATGCCGCGGTTCTCGTAGAACGAGCGGTCCTCGGCCGAGAGCACCGCCTTCTGCACCGGCTCGGGCACCTGGTCCAGCGGGATGATGATGCGGTTCTGCTCGCCGAAGCGACCGATCTCGGTCTTGCCGTTGTCGTAGTAGACGATCGTGGTCTGCGCGCTGATCAGGTCGTTGGGCTGCGGGATCGGCGTCATCGAGTAGGCGACGCCGACCGCGGCCACCATGCAGAGGAAACCGACGCCGCACACAGCGAGCAGCTGTCGCCACGACGGCAGGAAGCGGCGGATCCCGTCGTGGTCACGGCGGGGGTAGTCGACTCTCACGGGGTACCGGTTCGTCAGGGGACAAGGGCAGGGGCGTCAGCGTAACGACGTGCCCGACGGATCAACGATTCGCCGTGCGCCGCCGCGACGACGCGCGGCGGACCCCGTCACCGAGGACGTACGACTGCACGAGGTGGTTCCAGCCGCAGCCCCCGCCGTGACCCAGATCACCGCGGCCGGCCGCCGGCTCGCCGGCGCAGACCTCGACGACGTACACCCGGAACTCCGCGTGCTCCCGCGCCATCTCCGCGAGCTCGCGAGCGGTCCGGACCCGGCCGGAGTACCCGCCCAGCTCGTCGCCGTAGACGTAGCTCACCTCGGTGAGGGGGCGCCGCCGGCACACCGGGCAATCGCGACCGGTGGGCTCGCCGTGGTGGCGGGCGGCGCGCAGCAGGTAGGGATGGGCGTCGCAGACGTCCTCGCGGGAGGTGGGGCCGCCGCCGCGCAGCGCGGTGAGGACGGCGCGGCGCGCCAGTCCGTAGTCGACGACCGCCCGTGGCGCGTCCATGGCCCCGAAGCGTACGTCCGCTTGCGCCGAGGGCGAGCGCCGCCTATCGTGCCGATGTATCGCTGCGATACATGTCGTCGATACATCGGGCTGATCGCCGAGATCACCCTCAGCGAGCGGAGAGGACTGCCGGTGGCCAAGCGCACGGACGTCCTCGAGCTGGCCGTCCTCGGTCTGCTCCAGGACAGCCCGCTGCACGGCTACGAGCTGCGCAAGCGGCTCAGCACCGTCCTCGGCTCGCTGCGGGCGTTCTCCTACGGCTCGCTCTACCCCTGTCTCAAGCAGCTCTTGGCGGCCGGGCTGATCGTCCAGGACACCTCGGCGCCCGGCCCGGGGGGCCCGGAGAGCACCGCCACCGCGCCGGCCGGCCGGCGCTCCAAGATCGTCTACAAGCTGACGGCCGAGGGCAAGGAGCACCTGCAGGACCTGCTCGCCGAGAGCGGCCCCTCCGCCTGGGAGGACGACGGCTTCGGCGTGCACTTCGCCTTCTTCGGGCGTACGGACGCCGCGACCCGGCTGCGGATCCTCGAGGGCCGGCGGTCCCGGCTCGAGGAGCGGATGGACGGCTTCCGAGCCGCCTTCTCCCGCACCCGCGAGCGGCTGGACAGCTACACCCTCGAGCTGCACAAGCACGGACTGGAGAGCGTCGAGCGCGAGGTGCGCTGGCTCTCCGAGCTGATCGACGACGAGCGGCGGCGCGAGTCGCCGGGCTCGCCGGAGCAGACCCCCCAGACGCCTGGGGCCGGCCACCCGGCCGGCGCCCCGGCAGACACCCGGAAGCAATCATGAAGGAGCACCCCATGGGTTCGGTACGCGTGGCCATCGTCGGCGTCGGCAACTGCGCCGCGTCGCTGGTCCAGGGCGTCGAGTACTACAAGGACGCGGACCCGCAGAGCCGGGTGCCCGGCCTCATGCACGTCCAGTTCGGGGACTACCACGTGCGTGACGTGGAGTTCGTCACGGCGTTCGACGTCGACGCCAAGAAGGTCGGCCAGGATCTCAGCGACGCCATCAAGGCGAGCGAGAACAACACCATCAAGATCTGCGACGTGCCGCCGACCGGTGTCACCGTGCAGCGCGGCCACACGCTCGACGGCCTCGGCAAGTACTACCGCGAGACCATCACCGAGTCCGACGAGGAGCCGGTCGACGTCGTCGCCGCCCTGCGCGAGGCGCGGGTCGACGTGCTCGTCTGCTACCTGCCCGTCGGGTCCGAGGACGCCGCGAAGTTCTACGCGCAGTGCGCCATCGACGCAGGCGTCGGCTTCGTCAACGCGCTCCCGGTCTTCATCGCCGGCACCCCCGAGTGGGCGAAGAAGTTCGAGGACGCCGGCGTGCCGATCGTCGGCGACGACATCAAGTCGCAGGTCGGCGCCACCATCACGCACCGGGTGCTGGCCAAGCTGTTCGAGGACCGCGGCGTGATCCTCGACCGCACCTACCAGCTCAACGTCGGCGGCAACATGGACTTCAAGAACATGCTCGAGCGCGACCGCCTCGAGTCGAAGAAGATCTCGAAGACCCAGGCCGTCACCAGCAACATGGAGAACAAGCTCTCGTCGCGCAACGTGCACATCGGCCCGTCCGACTACGTGCAGTGGCTCGACGACCGCAAGTGGGCCTACGTGCGCCTCGAGGGCCGCAACTTCGGCGACGTGCCGCTCAACCTTGAGTACAAGCTGGAGGTCTGGGACTCCCCGAACTCCGCCGGCGTCATCATCGACGCCCTGCGCTGCGCCAAGATCGCCGTGGACCGCGGCGTCGGCGGCCCGATCCTCTCGGCGTCGTCCTACTTCATGAAGTCGCCGCCCGAGCAGCACGACGACGACACGGCACGCGACCTCGTCGAGAAGTACATCGCCGGCGAGATCGAGCGCTAGGACTCCTCGCCCCGTCCCGAAGCGGACCGGTCGCGCCAGGCAGCTCGCCCGGCGCGGCCGGTCCGGTTCGCTCGTTCCGTACCCTGACGCCGTGTCCTACGCCGGCGACTTCCGGGCCGTCCTGCGCCACCGGGACTTCCGGCGACTGTTCGCGACCCGGCTGACCTCGCAGGCCGCCGACGGCGCGTTCCAGTCCGCACTGGCGAGCGTCTTCTTCTTCTCGCCCGAGCGCCAGACCTCGGCGGCCAACGTCGCGGGGGCCTTCGCCGTGCTGCTGCTGCCCTACTCGCTGGTCGGTCCCTTCGCCGGCGTCCTGCTCGACCGCTGGCGCCGCCGGCAGATCCTCGTCGTGGCCAACCTGCTGCGCACCGCGATGGTCCTCGGCGTCGCCCTGCTCACGGCCCTGCACGTCGTCGGTGTCCCGCTGTACGTCGCCGTGCTCGCCTGCCTGTCGGTCAACAGGTTCTTCCTCGCCGGGCTGTCGGCCGCCCTGCCGCACGTCGTGTCGAGGGCCGAGCTGGTGATGGCCAACTCGGTGTCGACGACGACCGGCACCATCGTCGCGATCCTCGGCGCCGGGGCCGGCTTCGGGCTCAAGAAGCTGCTCGGCGAGGGCGACGGCTCCGACGCGCAGGTGATCGTGGTGGCCGCGCTGGCCTACGCACTGGCGGCCCTGCTGGCCGCCCGGATGGACCGGGACCTCCTCGGGCCGGACTTCGCGGCCGACCGGCCGCAGGCGCGGGAGGCGGTGCGGCACGTGGCGCGCGGGCTGGTCGACGGCGCCCGCCACGTGTGGTGGCACCGGGCGGCCGGCCAAGCCCTGGCCGCGATCGGGGCGCACCGGTTCTTCTACGGCATCTCGACGATCAGCGGCATCCTGCTCTTCCGCAGCTACTTCAACGACCCGGACGACGTCGACGCCGGGCTGGCCGGGCTCGCCGGCGCCTTCGCGGCGTCCGGCGTCGGCTTCCTGCTCGCAGCCGTGGCGACGCCGGAGGTCACCCGGCACTGGCGCAAGCAGACCTGGATCGTGGCCTGCTTCGCGGGGGCGGCCGTCACCGAGTCGTTCTTCGTGGTCTGGCTCAGCGAGGCAGGTCTGCTGCTCGGCGCCTTCGTCGTCGGCGTCGCGGCCCAGGGCTCGAAGATCTGCGTCGACACCATCGTCCAGGAGTCGGTGGACGACGCCTTCCGTGGCCGGGTCTTCTCGTTCTACGACGTCATCTTCAACATCGCGTTCGTGTCGGCGGCCGTGTTCTCGGCGCTGGTCCTGCCGGCCGACGGGGCGTCCCCGGCCGTGTTCGCCGTCATCGCAGTCGGCTACGCGGTGACCGCGGCGACGTACGGCCTCGCGACCCGCCGCCTCGACGACCGCACCACCGCGCGCCCTCTCCCCACCACCCCCTGACCAGCCACCTCAGTCCTGCTGGGCGGCCCACCAGGCGCGCAGCTCGGCCTCGGCCTCGTCCGGTGTCATCGGGCCGCGGTCCAGCCGCAGCTCCTTGAGGTGGGCCCACGCCTTGCCCACCACCGGGCCGGGCGGCACGCCGAGGATCGCCATGATCGCGTTGCCGTCGAGGTCGGGCCGGATCGCGTCCAGCTGCTCCTGCTCACGCAGGCGGGCGATCCGCGCCTCGAGGTCGTCGTACGTCCGGCGCAGCGCCTCGGCCTTGCGACGGTTGCGGGTGGTGCAGTCCGAGCGGGTCAGCAGGTGCAGCCGGTCGAGCAGCGGACCCGCGTCGGCGACGTAGCGCCGGACCGCCGAGTCGGTCCACGTCCCGCTGCCGTAGCCGTGGAACCGCAGGTGCAGCTCCACCAGCCGTGCCACGTCGTCGACGACGTCCTTCGGGAAGCGCAGCACCTGCAGCCGCTTGCGGGTGAGCTTCGCGCCGACCACCTCGTGGTGGTGGAAGGAGACGCCGCCGCCCTGCTCGAACCGCCGGGTCTTGGGCTTGCCGACGTCGTGCATGAGAGCGGCCAGCCGCAGGACAAGATCAGGCTCGCCCGGCCCGTCCTTGGACTCGAGCACCATCGCCTGCTCCAGCACCGTCAGGGTGTGCTCGTAGACGTCCTTGTGCCGGTGGTGCTCGTCGATCTCCAGAGCGAGCCGCGGCAGCTCCGGCAGCACCCGCTCGGCCAGCCCGGTCCGCACCAGCAGCGCAAGCCCGGCCCGCGGCTGCGGCGCGCAGACCAGCTTGGCCAGCTCGTCGCGCACCCGCTCCGCGGAGACGATGTCGATGCGCTCCGCCATCGCCGTCATCGCCGCCTCGACCGCCGGGTCGACGGCGAAGCCGAGCTGAGCGGCGAACCTGGCCACCCGCAGCATCCGCAGCGGGTCGTCGTCGAAGGAGTCCTCCGGGCGGCCCGGCGTGCGCAGCAGCCCGGCCGCCAGGTCCGCCAGCCCGCCGAACGGGTCGACGAACTCCTTGCCCGGCACCGTGACGGCCATGGCGTTGACCGTGAGGTCCCGGCGGCGCAGGTCCTCGGCCAGGGAGCGGCCGTAGGAGACCTCGGGCTTGCGCGAGTCGGAGCGGTAGACCTCGTCGCGGTACGTCGTCACCTCGACCACCACGTCGTCCTTGCGGGCACCCACGGTCCCGAAGGCGATCCCGACCTCCCACCAGGCGTCGGCCCAGCCCTTCACCAGCGTCAGGACCTCCTCCGGCCGGGCGTCGGTGGCGAAGTCGAGGTCCTGGCCCAGCCGGCCGCGCAGCGCGTCGCGCACCGAGCCCCCGACGAGGGCCAGCGCGTGGCCCGCGCCGGCGAACCGCCGGCCCAGCTCGTCGGCCACCGGGGCGACCCGCAGCAGCTCGGTGATCAGCCGCCGCTGGGCCGCGCCGAGCGCCGGGACGGGGTCGCCGAGGGGGCTGCGAGACGAGGGGTCGGACACGGGCGCCAAGCGTACGGCGGCGCCGCAGCGGCCCGCGCCGCCCCGGTCGGCGTGGCCGGGACGGCTCCGCCGCGCTGGCTACCATCGACTGGTGCCCCGTCCGTCCATGCCCCGACGCCCGCGCCGACGGCGCGAGGACGGCGACGGTGCCCCGCGCACCACCCGGCGGGGGCTGCGGAAGGTGGAGGAGACCTCCGCCGGCGGGCTCGTCGTGGACCGCACCGACGGGACCCCCCGGGTCGCCCTGATCGGCCGCGTCGACCGGCGCGGCCGCCTGCTGTGGTCGCTGCCCAAGGGTCACCTCGAGGACGGCGAGACCGCCGAGGACGCGGCGATCCGCGAGGTCGAGGAGGAGACCGGCATCCGTGGCCGGGTGGTGGCCTCGCTGGGCACGATCGACTACTGGTTCGTCGCCGAGGACCGCCGGATCCACAAGACCGTCCACCACTACCTGCTCGAGGCGTCCGGCGGTGAGCTCAGCGACGCCGACCTCGAGGTCGACGAGGTGGCCTGGGTGCCGCTCGGGGAGCTCGCCGGCCGGCTGGCCTACGCCGGCGAGCGGCGGCTGGCCGAGACGGCGGCCGGTCTCCTCGCGGACTCCGCATGACCCGACGCCCACCCGCCGGAGCGCCCTCATCGCGTGCCCGGGCGCTGGGCCTGGCCGTCCTGACCCTGCTGCTCGCGGTGCCGCTGACGCTCTCGCCCGGTCTGCCGGCCGGGCACGGCGCAGGCGCGGCGCCGGCGGTCGCGGCCACCACCCCGGCCGCCCTGCGGCTGACCTCGATCAGTCCCGACGTGGCCACCGCCGGCGGCGTGCTACGGGTCACCGGCGGGATCACCAACACCGGCCGCCAGGAGCTACGTGACGTCGAGGTGCGGCTGCGGCTCTCGGCGACCCGGCTCGGCAGCCGGGCCGAGCTGGCGGCGGTCGCGGAGGGCCGCACGACCAGCCGGGACGGTGACCCCATCGCAACGACGACGCTGCCCGACCTGGACGCGGGCGGGACCACGACCTTCGCGGTGTCCCGCGCGCTGGACGAGATCCCCCAGCTGACCGGCTTCGGGGTCTACGTCCTCGGCGTCGAGGTGCTGGCGGGCCGCCCCTCCGGGTTCGGCCGCGTCGCGATGGTCCGCACGATGCTGCCGTGGGTGCCCGAGCAGCCGGACTTCCTGCCCACCGGCTACACCTGGCTGTGGCCGCTGGTCTCCCGGCCGACCCGGCTGTCGGACGGCACGTTCTCCGACGACGTGCTCGCCGGCGAGATGTCCGCGGACGGGCGCCTGGGCCGGCTGCTGGACGCCGGCACCCGGATCCAGGACGCGGCGGCGCTCACCTGGGTGATCGACCCCGAGCTGCTGTCCGCCGCCGCCGACATGGCCGACGGCTACCGGGTGCAGGCGCCCGACGGGTCGACGGTGCCGGGTGGCGGCTCGGGCATCGCCGGGCTCTGGCTGGACCGGCTGCGCACCGTCACGGCGGGCCAGCAGGTGCTCCCGCTCCCGTACGCCGACCCGGACCTGGTCGCCCTGAACCGGCACGGCCGGGCCGGCGACATCGTGCGGGCCGACGCGTCCGCCGAGGCCACCTTCGCCGACGTGCTGCCGCTGGCCGGCCCGGTCTCCGACATCGCCTGGCCGATCAACGGCTTCGTCAACCGCAGCACCCTCGGGGTGCTGCGCGGCGACGGGCGCACCGCGGCGGTCCTGGACGGCCGCGCGGTGCCGCCGGAGATCGACCTCAGCTACACCCCGGCCGGCCGGGCCGACCTGGCGACGCGGTCCGGCAAGGTCGCCGGGCTGCTCGCCGACCCCGGCCTGGCCGACCAGCTGCGCCGGCACGGGCCCGACCCGCTGCTCGCGGGCCAGCGGGTCCTCGCCGAGACGGCGATGATCACCTCGGAGCTCCCGAGCACCGGCACCGAGCGCTCGATCGTGGTCATGCCGCCCCGCCGGTGGGACCCGGAGCAGGCGTTCCTGGACCGCCTGGTGGCGACCGCGGACGCACCGTGGACCGCAGCGGTGCCGCTGCGGATGCTCGCCCAGACCGCCCCGCCGGAGATCGACCGGCAGCCGCTGGACTACCCGAGCGTCCAGCGCCGGCTCGAGCTGCCCGGCCTCTACCTGCGGGCGCTCGACGCGATGCACACGAGCATCAGCCTGCTCCGGGCGATCCTCACCGACCCCGCCCAGCTGGTCCCCGAGCTCGAACGGTCGGTGAACCTGCTGGAGTCCAGCTGGTGGCGCGGACGACCCTCGCGGGTCAACCGGCTGGACCGCGAGAAGGACCTGCTCACGGAGGCCCGTACGTCGGTGCGGGTGCAGCCGGGCAACTTCACCTTCAGCAGCCGCAGCGGCACGATCCCGGTCACGGTCGCCAACGAGCTCGACCAGGAGGTCGAGGTGGTGCTCCGGCTCGACCCGCAGACCCCGCGCCTGCGTGTCGACCCGGTCGAGGCCTTCACCATCGGCCCGAAGTCCAAGCGCCAGATCCCGGTGTCCGCGAGCGCGGTCGCCAGCGGACCGGTGGTGGTCGACGCCCAGCTGCACACCCCCGGCGGCGCGGCCTACGGGCAGCCCGTCCCGCTGCAGATCAGCATCACGCAGTACGGCACGGTCGCCCTCTACATCACCGCGGTCGCCGCCGGGGTGCTCTTCCTCGCCGCCGGCGTACGGGTCCTCCGCCGGGTGGTCTCCGCCCGCCGTGAGGAGCCGGACCCGCCCACGGTCGCCGACCAGGCCGAGGTCACGGAGCCGGTGCCGTGACCACCAGCGACTCCACCGTGGGTCCGGAGCCGGAGCCCGAGAGCGACACCGCCCCCGACGTCCTAGCTCGCAACAGCGCCGTGATGGCTGCCGGCACGGTGATCTCGAGGGTGCTCGGCTTCGGTCGTAACATCGTGCTCGCGGCCGCCCTCGGCACCCGGCTCACGGCCGACGCCTTCAACGTCGCCAACACGGTGCCCAACATCATCTACATCCTGGTCGCGGGCGGGGTGCTCAACACGGTCTTCGTGCCGCAGGTGGTGCGGGCGATGAAGGAGGGTGCGGACCGCGAGCGCGCCTACACCGACCGGCTGCTCACCCTGGCCGGGCTGGTGCTGGCCGCCATCACGCTGCTGGCGACCCTCGCGGCCTCGCTGGTCGTCGCTCTCTACACCCCGTCGACCTGGAGCGACGCCGACGTCGCGGTGACGGTCGCCTTCGCCGCCTGGTGCCTGCCGCAGATCTTCTTCTACGGCATCTACACGATGTTCGGCCAGATCCTCAACGCGCGCGGCAGCTTCGGGCCGATGATGTGGGCGCCGATCGTCAACAACCTGGTCGCCATCGTGATCGGCCTGGTCTTCATCGCCGTCTTCACCGTCGACCCGCTGCAGCCGGCGGAGCTGTCGACGGCAGCCGTCGCCTTCCTCGGCGGCGGCGCCACCCTCGGCGTCGCCCTGCAGGCCGCCGTCCTCGTGCCGGTGCTGCGCCGGACCGGCTTCGGCTACCGGCCCCGGTTCGACTTCCGCGGCTACGGGCTCGGCAAGGCCGGCGAGCTCGCGCAGTGGACGCTGCTGTTCGTCCTGGTCAACCAGCTGGCGTACGTCGTCATCGTCAACCTCGGCACCCGGGCCAGCGAGGCCGCCAAGGACGTGCTGGCCTACGGCGTCGGCTTCACGGCGTACTCCTACGCCTACCTGATCTTCATCCTGCCGCACTCCGTCATCACCGTCTCGGTGGTGACCGGCTCACTGCCGCAGATGAGCCGCGACGCCGCCGACGGGCGGGTCGACGACGTCCGGCGCAGCCTCTCCGCCGCCTGGCGCCTGACCGCGGTCGGCATCGTGCTCGCGGCAGCCGGGCTGGTCGCGCTCGGGCCCGACCTCACCGGCGTCCTCTACGCGGCGAGCAAGGGTGGCACCGACGACGCCCGCTACATCGGTCTCCTCGTGGCCGCCTTCGGCCTCGGTCTGCCCGCGTTCTCGGCGCAGTACGTCGCGCTGCGCGGCTTCTACGCCTTCGAGGACACCCGCACACCGTTCCTCCTGCAGGTGGTCATCGCCACGGTCAACGTCGGGCTGGCGCTGCTGGCCTTCGGCCTCCTGCCGCTCGAGGCGAAGATGATCGGCGTCGCGGTCGCCTACTCCGCCACCTACCTGCTGGGCCTGGCGCTGTCCACGGCCCTCCTGCGACGCCGTCTCGGCGGTCTGGACGGAGCGCGGGTGGTC
>DATHAP010000029.1 GCA_035489715.1 Actinomycetes bacterium | reverse complement strand
CGGCTTCCACGTCAACGTCAACGTCCTCAATCGCGAGACGCTGCAGGACGCGATGAAGAACCCGGACAAGTACCCGCAGCTCACGATCCGGGTGTCCGGCTACGCGGTGAACTTCGTTCGGCTGACCCGCGAGCAGCAGCTCGACGTCATCAACCGCACCTTCCACGCGGGGCTGTAGGCGCGGTGCGGACTACGACGACGACGACGACGACAACGACAACCACCGGGGCCGTCCACTCGTGGGACCTCTCCACGGGTGTCGACGGTCCCGGGACCCGGTTCGTCCTCTTCCTCGCCGGCTGCCCGCTGCGCTGCGTCTACTGCCAGAACCCCGACACCTGGTCGGAGCGGGACGGGCGCGTCGAGTCGGTCGACGACGTGATGGCGCAGATCCGCCGCTACGGCAACGTTTTCCTACGCACCGGGGGCGGCGTCACGGTCACCGGAGGTGAGCCGCTCCTCCAGCCGGCGTTCACCGGCGCGGTCCTGCGCGCCTGCCGCGAGGGGGGCATCCACACCGCGTTAGACACGTCGGGCGCCCTGGGTGGCCGCGCGACCGACGACCTTCTGCTCGACAGCGACCTGGTGCTGCTGGACATCAAGTCGTGGGACCCGCTCACCTACGCCGCCGTCACCGGCGGTGCCGACGTGGCGCCGACCATCGCGTTCGCCAGGCGGCTCGCTGCGCTCGAGCTGCTGACCTGGATCCGGTTCGTCCTCGTCCCCGGCCTCAACGACGCACCGTCCAACGTCGAGCCGATGGCCGACTTCGTCGCCGGCCTCCGCAACGTCGCCCGGGTCGAGGTGCTGCCGTTCCACACGCTCGGCACGGCAAAGTACGACGCGCTCGGCCTGCCGTTCCCGCTCGCCGACCGGCCCGCCCCGACGGTGGAGCAGGCCGAGTCGGTGCGCGAGATTTTCCGCAGGCGCGGCCTCGTCGTCACCTGAGGGAGCTGGACCGGGAGCCTCGGCGAGGCGCCCGAGGTGTCGCGTAACCCGCCATGGGCAAAGACTTCCCCATGGGACGGCACTCGGGGCGTCGCCGTGCCCGTCGGCGGCTGCCGGCGGGGACGATGCTGCTGCCTCTCGGGACGCTGGTCGTCGGAGCCGTCGTGGTGCTCCCGGTGCCCGTGAGCGTCGGTGTCGGGGGAGGACCGATGGCGTACGCCGCGCCGGTCGACCCGACTCCCTCCCGGCCGACGACCACACCGGGCAGGCCGAAGCCGACAGCCACCTCGACGCCGACAGCCACCTCGACGCCAACAGGGTCGCCGACCGACCCGCCCACGACGTCCGAGCCGACGGGCACGTCGACGGCCTCGCGGCCGCCGTCGACCACCACCGCGACCGGCACGGCGACCTCGGGCTCCGGGGGCTCCAGCAGCGGGCCGTCCTTCCAGTCCCTGCCGAGCCAGACCGCGCCACCACCCGCCGGGACCGCGCCGACCGGGCGGGTGACCACGCCCACCGCCGCTGCCACACCGGGCGGCGGCAACGGTGGCGGCGAGGGCAGCGGCAACGGCGGTGGTGACAACAATGCCGGTGGCAACAACGGCAACGGCAGTCAGCCGACCCAGGTCGCGGTCGCCGGGCGCCAGGTCGCCTCTCCGGCCGGCGACGGCCGGTCGACGCTCGAGGTCGCACCAGCATCAGGCACCAGGTCCGACGCGTCGCACGAGGTCACCACCGGCTGGCCCCACGACACGTCGACCCTGACCTCCGACGCGCCCGACACGTCCGGATCGAGCACCGCGTCCACGTCGTCAGCACCCGACCTGGCCGACCCGTCCCGTGACGACGCGATCGACAGCACCTGGCGAGTCGCCGCGCTCGCCGCCCTCTTCGTGCTCGGCCTCGCGGTGGCCCTGCTGATCGCCGCGGCCAGACCCCGCGGCGGCGCCCACCGCCGCCACTGACGCCCACCACCGGGCTGGGCCTGCGGTGCGCTTTCTGCACCGCAGCCCCGCCAACCGGCGTCGATCTGCCGGGCGCGCCGTCTGCCCTAGCCAGGCGAGCTCAGTCGCTCGCGAAGGCCGGTGGCGCGCGCGGCCGGCCGGCCGATCGCCTCGACCAGCGCCTCGGCCGACCCGATGACCCGCACGTGGCTCGTCGCGCGGGTCACCGCGGTGTAGAGCGTCTCCCGCGTCCCCAGCGGGGACCCTGCGGGCGGCAGCACCACGGTGATCCGCTCGAACTGGCTGCCCTGGCTGCGGTGCACCGTCATCGCGTGCAGCGGCCGCACCGCGCCGAGCCGCACCAGTGGCACCTCGATCGGGTCGCCGCCGCGCCCGAAGGCCGCCACCAGCCCGCCGTGCGCGTCGGCGACCACGACGCCGGTGTCGCCGTTGAAGAGCTCGATCTCGTAGTCGTTCGCCGTCACCAGCAGCGGCTCCCCGGCGTACCTCCCGTCAGCCCGCGGCACCACCGGGTGCACGTCCGAGACCCACCGCTCGGCCAGCGCGCTCCAGTGCGTCACGCCTCGCGGACCGCGCCGGTGAGCGCAGAGCAGCCGGTGCGCGTCCAGGGCAGCCAGCGCCGCCCGGGCGTCGCCCGCCTCGGCGGCATCGTGCAGCGCCGTCCCGCTGCGCACCACGTCGGCCCGTACGGCGCCGACCTGCTCCACGGACAGGACGGCGTCGTCGGCGACCGCGACCAGCTCCACCTCGGGCGCGTCGTCCGCGGCCAGCACCGCGAGCGCATCCTCGCCGCGACCCTCCTGCACCGCGGCCGCCAGCCGGGCGATGCCGCTGGTCGCCGGGAAGCGTCGGTTGGTCGACAGCGCCGCGACCGCGATCCGCGACGATGCGTCGACCAGGTCACCGAGCACGGCACCTGCCTCGACAGACGCGAGCTGGTCAGGGTCGCCGACGAGCACCAGCCGGGTTGAGGGCCGCAGCGCCTCCAGCAGCCGGGCCATCATCGTCACCGACACCATCGACGCCTCGTCGACGACGACCACCTCGGCCGGCAGCCTGTTGGTGCGGTCGTGGCGGAACCTGCTGCGCGCCTCGGGACGCCAGCCGAGCAGCCGGTGCAGCGTGGTCGCCGGCAGCTCGCCGACCCGGTCCCGGTCCTCGGCGTGGTCCAGCGACGCCGTCGACGAGCGCACCGCCTCCTCGAGCCGGGCCGCCGCCTTGCCGGTCGGCGCCGCCAGCCGGACCCGCCACTCCGGCTGCTGCTCCTTCAGCAGGGCCAGGAGCCGGCTCACCGTCGTGGTCTTGCCGGTGCCCGGCCCGCCGGCCAGCACGCTGACCCGCGACATCGCACAGGCCTCGGCGGCACTGCGCTGGTCGGCGTCCGCCGGGTCGCGGAACAGCCGGTCCAGCCCGGTGGTGAGCACGGCGGGGTCGAGGTCGTCCGGCGCCACCGCCGACCGCTCCCGCAGCTCGGTGGCGACCTGCTCCTCCTGGTCCCAGTAGCGCGCCAGCCACAGCCGGGTTCCGTGCATCCGCAGCGGAGCGTCGACCACGGGTCCGCCGACCAGCGGGCTGGCGGCGCAGCGCTCGACCCAGCCGACCGGCCACGCCAGGTCGACCGGTGCCTCGGGCCCGGCGCCCTCCTCGTCGACCTCCGGGCTCGTCGTCGCCTCGGCCGTCGACAGGTCGAGCACGACCGACCCGTGCCGCGTGGAGCGCACGACCAGCGCGACGGCGAGCAGCACCGCCTCGTGGGCCTCGCCGCCGAGCCGGCCCAGCCGCTGCGCCACGTGCACATCGGCGGCGGTGAGGATTCCGGCCCGGTTGAAGTCCGCCAGCAGCCCGGTCGCGCGCAGCGCCAGCCGGACCTCGTGTCCTCTCGCAGTCGTCGCTGCGGTCATCGCAGCCCGGCCAGCAGGTCGGACGTACCGACGACGAGACCCGACGGCGGCCGCCACGAGAAGACACCCGGCGTCGCGCCTGCGGCGTCGAGCACCGCCGGACCGGTCATCCCGCGCAGGAAGAGGTAGAGCACGCCACCGAGGTGCGCGTCGGGGTCGTAGCCCGGCTGCCGCCAGCGCAGGTAGCGGTGCAGCGCGACCGAGTAGAGCAGCGCCTGCAAGGGGTAGTGCGCCTCGACCATCGCGGTCTCCAGCGCCGAGGACCGGTAGTGCCACGCGGTCAGCGGCTCGTCGTGTCCACCGAGGCGGTTGGTCTTGTAGTCGACGACGACGTAACGCGGGGACGGAGCTGCACCCACGCGCAGCACGGCGTCGATGCTGCCCGTCAGGTAGCCGCGCAGCGGCACGTCGGGCAGCTCGGCGAGCGCGTCGGCGTACGTCGCCAGCGACCCGGTCGGCACGTGCGACCGCCACAGGGGCACGAGCTGCGACAGCAGGACCTGCCGGTCGAGCGCCTCGTCACCGCCGGCCAAGGGCAGCTCGAAGTCCAGCTCGGGGAGCCGGTCCGCCGCCGCCACCGAGGACAGCGGCACACCATCGGCGAGCGGACCGAGCGGCGTGGCGAAGGCCGCCGACATCGCGCGCGACAGCAGCCCCGCGTCCAGCTCCGGCGTCCACCGCGCGACCTGCGCACCCACCACCGACGCGACCTCGGCGTCGTCGCCCAGGTCGCTGATGTGCTCCACGGCGGAGTGCACCAGCGTGCCGAAGGCGGCGCCGCCGGGGATCGTGTCCCAGAGCGAGACGACGCCGCGCAGCTCGACGTCGAGCAAGGTCGACTCGGCCGGCACCTCCTCGAGGTCGGTCTCGTCGTCCTTCTGCGCGCTCTCCGGCTCGCTGCCCAGCCGCTGCTCGTGCGCGCCGGAGGTGAGCGCGGTGTAAGAGGTCCGTCGCCAGCCGGTGTCCAGTGCGCGGTCGAACCTGGCGAGCGAGAGCGACGGTGCCGGCCGTCCTTCCGGCGACCAGCGTGCGGGCGGCCGCGCCAGCACCACCTCGACGGCCATCCCGCCGCCGCTGCGGGCGGCCCGGGCGGTGAGGGCCGCCAGTGTCGTTCCGTCGTCGGGCACCTTGACCTGTTGCGGCGCCAGGTCCGGCCCCTCGTGCATCAGCAGGCGGTGCAGAGGAGACGTCGGCGTGTTGTACGACGGCGCCCACCACACGAGCAGGTGCGACTGGGCACGGGTCAACGCGACATAGGTCAGCCGCAGCTCGTCGTCGATCTCCTCCTGCTTGTGCGCCTTCACGTGCGCGGCCCAGTCGGGGCTGCCGACACCGCCGACGTCGCGCACCCGGTGGTCGCGCTCGTCGTGGAAGACCGCGGTCGGCGGGTCGTCGCGCTTCCAGTTGTCCCAGGCGAAGGGCACCAGCACGACCGGGAACTCCAGGCCCTTGCTGGTGTGCACCGTGATGATCTGCACCGCGTCGGCGTCGGTCTCGAGCCGGCGGCTGCGCTCCTGGCCGCTCTCCCGAGCAGCCTCCTCGCGACGGCGGCGCAGCCAGACGAGCAGCGCGGTCAGGCCGAGCTGGCCCTCCAGTGCGGCCTCGTGCATGACCTGGGCGATGTGCCGCAGGTCGGTGAGCAGCCGCTCGCCGCCGACCTGCCCGAGCAGCCGCGGCTGCAGCCGCAGGTCGAGCGACACCGCCTCGAACATCGCCGCGACACCGCGCTCATCGAGCACCGAGCCCCAGATCCGCAGCTGGAGTGCCAGGTCGTCCGCGTAGGCGTCGCCCGCAGCATCGAGACCGGCTGCGTCCAGACCGACGAAGCAGGTCAGGGCGACCCGCCGCACCCGCGTCGTCCGGTGCGGTTGCTCGAGGGCCTCCAGCAGCCGCTGCCACTCGGCGGCGGCGTGCGTCGCGAAGACCGACGTCTTGCCGGTGAGGATGACCGGCACCCCCACGGCCTGCAGGTAGGTCTGCACCAGGGCGGCCTGGCTGTTCTGCCGCACCAGCACCGCGATGTCGCCGGGGGCCAGGCCGCGGGTGGGTTCCCGTGCGTCGCGCGGCTGCAGCGACGTACCGCCGGAGAGCAGGGACACCACCCGGTCGGCGAGGTCGTGCGCGACGAGCTCACGGGCCGGACCCGTGCGCACCGTGCCGTTCTGCGCCGCCGGCAGGCCCTCGCGCGGCACCACCCGCAGCTGCAGCGGAACCTCCGCGTCGACCAGCCGGCCGTCGTGCGCGGCCTCGACCGGCAGCACCCGGATGCGCTCGTCGCCGAGCGCCGCGCCGCCGAAGACGGCCGACATCCCGTCGAGCAGCGCCCGGTCGCTGCGGTGGTTGGTCGGCAGCGTGCGCACCACGGACGCCGACTCGCGGGCCTCGAGGTAGGCGTGCACGTCGGCGCCGCGGAAGCCGTAGATGGCCTGCTTGGGGTCGCCGATCAGCACGAGCGTGCGATGCCCGTGGAAGGCCTCCCGCAGGATCGTCCACTGCACCGGGTCGGTGTCCTGGAACTCGTCGACCAGCACCACCTGGTAGCGCGCCCGCAGCCTGCGCCGCGCGATCGGCCCGGTCGTCGGGTCGACGAGGGTGTCGCGCAGCCGGATCAGCATGTCGTCGTAGCCGATGAGCTGCTGGCGCCGCTTGCGCCGGTCCACCTCGGTCCGCACCGCAGCCGCGATCCGGGCGCGCTGGCCGGGCAGCCCGTCGGTGTCCGCCGGAGGCAGCAGCTCGGTCGCAGGGTCCAGTGCCGCGGCGGTCGCCAGCGCGTGGAAGTCGGCCCGCGACATGTCCGGCGGGTCGGCGGCCGCCGCGCCCCACTTGCGCAGGTAGAGGTCGTCGGCGACCTCCGCCACCAGGTCGCCGATGCTCTCGACCAGCACGGCGCCGGTGTCGTGGTCGCCCGCCGTGCCGAGGGCGAGCATCACCTGCTGGCAGAAGCCGTGCGTCGTCGTGACGGTCGCCGAGTCGAAGACCGTGAGCGCCTCCTCGAACAGCTTGCGGCGTACGTCGACAGCCTCTGCCTCGGCATCGGCGATCTGTCCCAGCACGAGGTCGTCGTCGGCGATGGTGGCCGGTCGGGCGAGCCCGTCGCGGGCGCTGACCAGCCGCTCGCGGACACGTTCGCGCAGCTCGCGGGTCGACTCCCGGCTGAAGCTCACGACGAGCAGCGACTCCATCGGCACGCCGTCGGCGACGTAGCGCGCGACCAGGTTGGCGATGGTGAAGGTCTTGCCGGTGCCGGCGCTCGCCTCGAGCACCGTGGTGCCGGTCGGCAGTGGCCCGAGGAGGTCGAACGGCTCCGGCACCCCCTCAGCCTAGGGGCACCCGCCGGCCGAACGGGGTCATGGGCCACCATCGTCGAGCATCCTGGTCAGCAACCGACGGAGCTGCTGGTGGCCGCGCTCGCCGAGCCGGTCGGACAGCTGCTGTTCGATGCCCTCGATCGTCACGATCCCGGCCTGGATGCATGCCCTGCCCTTGGCGGTCAGCACGATCAGCTTGGCCCG
>DATHAP010000028.1 GCA_035489715.1 Actinomycetes bacterium | reverse complement strand
ACGGTGGCGACCGACTCGGGGTCGTCGACGTCCATGGCGGCGACCTCCACCCGGATCCCCGGGTGCGCCGCGAGCAGCTCCTTCTGCAGCGCCTCCAGCCGGTCGGTGCGGCGGGCGGCCAGCGCGAGGTCGCGGCCCATGCCGGCGAACCGGCGGGCCATGCCCTCACCGAGGCCGGAGCTGGCGCCGGTGATCAGGATGCGCTGGCGGACGGGGTGCGGCACGGCGACAGCATGCCGAACCTCGTTCCGTCCTTCAGCGGCGGCCGGTGAGCTCCAGGGCGTCGGCGGGCACCGAGTCCATGTCCGGGCCGTTCAGGCGCGTGCGCTTGAGCTCCCAGAAGTCGGGGAGGTTGGCCAGCAGGACGGCGCCGTCGAACGCCTTGCCGGCGTCCTCACCCGTCGGCACCTTGCTGATGACGGGGCCGAAGAAGGCCACGCCGTCGATGTGCATGACGGGCGTGCCGACGTCGTCGCCCACCGGGTCCATGCCCTCGTGGTGGCTCTTCTCGAGCGCCTCGTCGTAGTCGGTGGAGCCGGCGGCGTCGGCCAGCTCGACCGGGAGGCCCACCCGCTCCAGCGCGGGAACGATCAGGTCGGGCAGCTCGACGCCCTCGTGGTGGCGGAGCGTCCCCATGGCGGTGTAGAGGTCGCCGAGCACCTCGTCGCCGAACTTCTCGGCCGCCGCGATGGCCACCCGGACCGGGCCGATCGCCTGCTCCATCATCTGCTGGTACTCCTCGGGCAGGTCCCGCCCGCGGTTGAGGACCGACAGCGACATGACGTGCCAGTGGATGTCGATGTCGCGGACCTTCGCCGCCTCCAGGACCCAGCGGCTGGTCAAACAGGCCCACGGGCACAGCGGGTCGAACCAGAAGTCCACGCGGGCGCGAGTGGGGGCGCTCTGTACTGCCTCGGTCATTCGTCGGCTCCTCAAGGATCTCGGGGGCGGGGTCGCACCGGGCTCTCGTGCCTGCCAATCCGGATCGCCGTCGGCTTGTTCCCACCGGGCGGTGTGGAGTGCACGAGAAAGTTGTGGGTCCCCCATGGGAAGCTGCCCGGCGTGTCCGTACCCAACCTGACCCGCACCGATGCCGCCGCTCGCGCCGATCTGCTCGACGTCACGCGCTACGACCTCCAGCTCGACGTGACCGACGGCGCCGGCCACCCCGGCGAGCGCACCTTCCGGTCGACCACCACGGTGGAGTTCACCAGCCGGCGGGCGGGCGCGGACACGTTCATCGACCTGGTCGCCGAGACGGTGCACTCGGCGACGCTCAACGGCACCGACCTCGACGTGAGCACCTACACCGAGGCGGGCGGCCTGCCGCTGCCCGGGCTGGCGGAGCAGAACACCCTGGTCGTCACCGCCGACTGCCGGTACTCCAACACCGGCGAGGGCCTGCACCGCTTCGAGGACCCCGAGGACGGGCAGGTCTACCTGTACACGCAGTTCGAGCCGGCCGACGCCAAGCGGATGTTCGCCTGCTTCGACCAGCCCGACCTCAAGGCGACGTTCACCCTGCACGTGGTCGCGCCGTTCGACTGGCAGGTCGTCTCCAACACCGGGGGCCGCACGATCGAGGCCGGTCCGGCCGGTTCGCAGCTGGTGCACTTCGAGCCGACCAAGCGCATCTCCACCTACCTGGTGGCTCTCATCGCCGGCCCGTACGCCCGGGTCACCGACTCGCACGAGGGCATCCCGCTGGGGCTGTACTGCCGCGCGTCGCTCGCGAAGTTCCTCGACGCCGACGAGCTGTTCCGCGTCACCAAGCAGGGCTTCGACTTCTACCACCGGGTCTTCGACTACCCGTACCCGTTCGACAAGTACGACCAGCTGTTCGTGCCGGAGTTCAACGCCGGGGCCATGGAGAACGCCGGCGCGGTGACGTTCCTGGAGGACTACGTCTTCCGCTCGAAGGTCAGCCGGGCCCGCTACGAGCGCCGCGCCGAGACGGTCCTCCACGAGCTCGGCCACATGTGGTTCGGCGACCTCGTGACCATGCGCTGGTGGGACGACCTGTGGCTCAACGAGTCGTTCGCCACGTACATCAGCACGCTCTGCCAGGCCGAGGCGACGGAGTTCACCACCGCGTGGACGACGTTCGCCAACACCGAGAAGGCCTGGGCCTACGCGCAGGACCAGCTGCCCTCCACGCACCCCATCGCCGCCGACATCCCCGACGTCGCCGCGGTCGAGGTGAACTTCGACGGGATCACCTACGCCAAGGGCGCCTCGGTGCTCAAGCAGCTGGTCGCCTACGTCGGCCGGGAGGAGTTCCTGGCCGGTGT
>DATHAP010000027.1 GCA_035489715.1 Actinomycetes bacterium | reverse complement strand
ACGCTGCTCGTCGAGCGGCAGGCGACCGGTGGCCAGGCCGGTCAGTCGTCGCGGATCGAGAACTACCTGGGCTTCCCGGACGGCGTCTCGGGCGCCCAGCTGACCGACCGGGCGCGTCGCCAGGCGACCAGGTTCGGGGCCGAGATCCTCACCGCCCGCGACGTCGTCGGGCTGCGCGCCAACGGGCCGGCCCGGGTCGTGCGCTTCGGCGAGGAAAGGGAGGTCGCCGCGCACGTCGTCGTCGTCGCGACCGGGGTCTCGTACCGCGACCTCGGGGCACCGGGCTGCGCAGAGCTGACCGGCAGCGGCCTCTTCTACGGCTCGGCCGCCACCGAGGTAGATGAGTGCGCCGACGCCGACGTGGTCGTCGTGGGCGGGGCCAACTCGGCCGGGCAGGCCGCGGTGTTCTTCGCACGGGTGGCCAAGTCGGTGACCATCGTCGTGCGCGCTCCGTCGCTGACCCACGGCATGTCGGCCTACCTGGTCGAGCAGCTCGAGGCGCTGTCCAACGTGGGCTACCGGCTCGAGACGGTCGTGGACGAGGCGCACGGCAACGGTCACCTGGAGGCCGTGACGCTGCGCCACGTCGGCACCGGCGCCACCGAGCGGCTGGACACCAGCCACGCCTTCGTCTTCATCGGCGCCCAGCCGCGCACCGACTGGCTCGACGGGACGCTCGCCCGTGACCCGCGGGGCTTCCTGCTCACCGGGCCGGACCTCGTGGTCGACGGCCGCCGGCCGCGCGGGTGGCAGCTCGACCGCGACCCGTGGCCGCTCGAGGCCAGCATCCCCGGCGTCTTCGTCGCCGGTGACGCACGCGCCGACTCGGTCAAGCGGGTCGCGTCGGCCGTCGGCGAGGGCGCCATGGCCGTCACGCTCGCCCACCGCTACCTGGGGTCGCCATGACCAGTCTGTCCGCCGAGCCCACCGATGCCCGCCTGAGCCGCGACGAGCTGCGCACGCTCTTCCTGTTCGAGAAGCTCGACGACGAGCAGCTCGACTGGCTGGCGGGTCGCGGCTGGGTCGTGGAGGTGCCCGTGGGCACGACCTTCATCGCCGAGGGGGACCCGGCCGAGGTCGTCGTGCTGCTGCTGCAGGGCACGCTGGCGATGAGCCGACGGGTCGGCCCGGACGACGTCGAGACCGTGCGCACCGACCAGGTCGGCGTGTACTTCGGCGCGATGACCGCCTACGTCGACGCGGCCGAGTCGGAGACCTACGCGGCGAGCGTGCGCAGCATCAGCGACCTGCGCGTGTGGGTCGTTCCGGCGGGTGACTTCGGCCGTGCGGTGCGCGACTGGTTCCCGATGGCCATGCACCTGCTGGAGGGCCTGTTCATGGGCCTGCGCCGGTCGCAGCAGATCGTCGGCCAGCGCCAGCAGCTGCTCGCCCTGGGCTCGCTCGCGGCCGGCCTGACCCACGAGCTCAACAACCCGGCGGCCGCAGCCGTCCGGGCCAACGCGGCGCTGCGCGAGCGGGTCGCCGGCATGCGGCACAAGCTCGCGATGCTCGCGCACGATGAGATCGACCCCAAGCTGCTCGAGCTGCTCGTCGACGTGCAGGAGGAGGCGGTCGCCGCCGTCGCGGACGCGCCCGAGCTCAGCCCCCTCGAGGCGTCGGAGCGCGAGGACGAGCTGACCCTCTGGCTCGACGAGCACGGCGTGCGGCAGGGCTGGGAGCTGGCCCCGGTGCTGACCTCGGCAGGCACCTCACCCGCGTTCCTGGACCGGGTCGCCACGGAGGCGCGGCCGGACATGCTCGACGGCGCGGTCCGCTGGCTCACCTACACGCTGGAGACCGAGCTGCTGCTGCGCGAGATCACCGACTCGGTAACCCGGATCTCCTCGCTCGTCGCCGCCGCCAAGCAGTACTCGCACATGGACCGGGCACCGTTCCAGCGGGCCAACGTCCACGAGGGCATCAAGAGCACGCTCGCGATGCTGGCGGGCAAGCTCGAGGGCGTCACCGTCGTCAAGGACTTCGACCGGTCTCTGCCAGTGATCCCGCTGTACGCGGGCGAGCTGAACCAGGTGTGGACCAACCTGATCGACAACGCGCTGCAGGCGATGGACGGCCAGGGCACCCTCACGCTGCGCACCTCGCTGGACGGCGACCACGTGCGGGTCGAGGTCGGGGACACCGGCCCGGGCATCCCCGAGGAGCTTCGGCAGCGCATCTTCGAGCCGTTCTTCACGACCAAGCCGGTGGGCCAGGGCACCGGGCTCGGGCTCGACATCTCCTACCGCATCGTCGTCGCCCGGCACGGCGGCGACCTCACCGTGGAGTCGCAGCCCGGCGACACCCGGTTCGTGGTCAGGCTGCCGCTCACCGAGCGGGTGCCGGAGGTCGCGGTCGGCGTCAGGGCGTGACCGAGGCTGTCGGCCCGCCGTCAGGGCCGGCCGCGGCCGCGGTCTCGTCCGGCGGCCGGGCGAGCAGCTCGACCACGACCAGCAGGAGGACGACGACGCCCAGGACCTTCAGCGTCCAGGCGCCGGTCGGGTGCGCCGCCTGCACGTAGACCAGGACGGCACCGCCGATCACGACCGCGCGCAGGGCGGTGCGGTAGTGGTGCACCCAGGCCCCCACCGGGCCGGTGTTCAGCCCGACCCGCTCGCCCCCGCCCCGGACGGCGGCGAACCCGCGGGCGATCCCACCCCGGGTGGCGACCGCGCCGGACGACCGCCCGCTCAGCCAGGCGCCGATGGCGACGGCGAGCGCCACCACCAGCACCGCGCGCAGGTTGAGCCGGATGAACTCGACGAGCGTGTCGTAGATGCTGGCCGCGGCGGCCGGGGAGAGCTGCTCCGGCGGTACGGCGTCGAGGTAGACGGCCCGTGCCGCGTTGAGCCCGACCCCCAGGAGGAGCATCGACCCGGCCACCGCCACGCCGACGTACATCAAGGCCCGGCGCCGCTCCCGGGAGATGTAGACCGCCAGGCCGGCGAGCAGCAGCGCGACGACGGGGAGCGCCCGCGAGACGCTGCTGAGCAGCCGGAAGCCGTTCTGCGCCGTGGTGAGGTCGGCCGACTCGAACACGGTGAAGGTCGCGTTGATCTCCGGCAGCCGATCGGCCAGCTCGAAGCCGCGCGCCACCAGTCGGGCCTTGACCGCGTTGATGACCGCGGCCAGGTTGACCTGGACCGCGTTGTCGGTGACGGTGACCTTCTCGGTGTCCTTCCCGGTCAGCAGCGCCACCATCTGGGTGTGCGCCTCGCGGTTGGCGGCTACCCAGGCGTCGGCGAACTCCGGCGACTCGACGAACTGGCGGACCTTGTCGGTCACGAAGGACTCGATCGAACTGGCGAGGGTTCCGGACAGGGCCGTCAGCGTGGCGGCGGCGCCGGGCGGGAGCCCCTGCTCGGCCAGCGCGTCCACAGCTTCGTTGGTGACGGCGCGTACGTCGAGGCGAGTGAAGATCTCCTGTGTGATCCGCTTGACCATCGCGTCCTGCACGGCCGGGTCGCTGGCGAGCGGGGTGATGGTCTCCACGTAGCGGTCGGTGTCGCTGACCTGGTCGTGGGCCCACGCCGCGACCACCGCGATCGGGGCCAGCAGCGCAGCCATCGCGATCAGCACTCCGGCCACCCACGGGCGCCACCAGCCGCCGGGCCGCCCCGGGGTGTCGACCTGCGCCTGCAGCTCGGCCACCTGGGCGCGCAGCCTGGTGAGCTCGGCCTCGGTGGAGGTCTGGGTGGGCACCCCGCCCGCTGCCGTCGTGGTCTGGTCGGCGCTGCCGGTCATGTCGAGCCTCACGATCAAGTGGGAAGACCTGCCTCACAGCCTCCAGCCGGCACGCCGGGACGGCGTCACCCATGGGGGGTGAGTCGCGGCCCGACCGGGCGGGGTCCCAGCCTCCAGCGGCCGGGGGGTCGCCGGGGTGGCCAGCCAGCTCTCGGCCGCGCGGTACGCCGCGAGCCCGGCCTCGCCGACGGCCGACGTCGCCTGGAACACCAGCACGTCGCCAGCAGCGGGGACGGTCCGGTCGGCTGCCGTAGACGTCGAGCCTGCAACCCCAGGTGCCCGGCCCAACGCGTCGACGCATCCTCACCCGGCCGGGGTGACGTCACGGCGGCCCGCTGTCAGCGACAGTGGCGCTGACGAGGGAAGACGACCACCCGGAGGCGGTGTGCAGCCAGCCACGTACGAGTTCCGAGTGCGCGGGCACCTGGACGCCGCCGCGGTGGCCGAGCTCCCGGGTCTGGCGGTGCGCGAGCACGGCGACGAGACAGTCCTCACCGGGGTCGTCGTGGACCAGGCGGCCCTGCACGGCGTCATCGAGCGGCTGGAGCAGACCGGCGCGCACCTCGTCGAGGTGCGGCAGCGCCCGGCCGAGGGCGATCCCGGACGGGACCCGCACCGGAGCGAGGACCCGGTCCGGTGAGCGCCGACCCGTCCGCGCCGGAGCCGACCGTCGTCGAGATCCGGGTCACCGGCGTGGTCGGCACGCTCAGCATGGGCTCGTTCGAGGGCTTCACCTCGGTGGTCGAGCCGGTCTCGACCACGCTGCCCGGCCCGGTCCGGGACGAGGCCGAGCTGGCCGACCTGGTGCGCCGGGTCCGTGACGCCGGGGTCGACCTGGTCAGCCTCCGGGTCACCGACGGCGGCCTGACCGTGGATGCGGACGTGTGCCGGTGAGCCCCCGATGAGGTCCCGGGTCGGTCGCAACGTCCTGGTGGTGCTGGGTTGCCTCGCCATCTACTTCGTCTGCCCCGTGCCGGGCAAGGACGCTCCCCCGCTGCTGTCGTGGCTGTTGTTCGCCGGCGGCGTCATCGCCATCGGGTACGCCGTGGTGGCCCTCGTACGTCGGCGGCGCACGGCGCCCGACGACAACGGCGTGCGGCTCGAGGCGCTGGTGGCCCTCGTCTACGCGCTGGTCGTGTTCTTCGCCCTCACCTACCTGAGCCTGGCGACCCGAGAGGACGAGTTCGTCGACCTGAACAACCGGGTGGACGCGCTCTACTTCACCGTGTCCACGGTCGCCACCGTCGGCTTCGGCGACGTGCACGCCGTCGGGTCGGCGGCCCGGATCGCCGTCACGGTGCAGATGGCGCTGGACCTCCTGGTGATCGGCATCGCGGCCCGCCTGGTCGGCCCGGCCATCGCCCGGCGGTGGGCCGAGAAGGCCGCGTCGTCGGGCGAGGACCGGGGCGACCCGAGCTAGCCGGAGTGCGGGCCGCCGTCAGGGCAGCGGCGCCGTCGTGCGTCCCGGCCGGGTCGGCACCAGGTGCGCACCGTGCAGCACCGCCTCACGCCGGTTGGAGACGCCGAGCTTGCGGTAGAGCGACTTGAGGTGGGCCTTGACGGTGTTGATCGAGACGTAGAGCTCGTGGGCGATCTCGGCGTTGCTCATCAGGGTCGGCAGCAGGGAGAGCACGGTCAGCTCCCGGTCCGTCAGCGCCCCATGCACGGGCGGTGGGTCGGGGGCCGGTCCGCCGGGCAGCGACAGCAGCCCGGCCACGAGGGCGGCGTGGCTGCCGACCAGCCGTCGGTGACGGTCGAGGAGCGTGTCCAGCCCGGCGCCCATCGTGTAGAAGGGCCGGAGCAGGGACTCGGGAGCCGCGGCGTCCAGCGCCCGCCCGATCGAGGACAGGGCGGCAGCGTCCAGCCGGAGCCGGTCGGCGGCCAGCGCGGTGACCAGCCAGGCCTCCACCACCTGGACCTCGGTCGTCTGTGGGTCGTCGAGGAGCGGGCCCACCAGGTCCAGGGCGTCGGCCGGCCGGCCCAGCCCGAGCAGGGCCCGCCCTCCGAGCAGCCGGCCGTAGCCGGTGCTGTCGAGCGGTGCGTCCGGCCCGGCCGAGAGCACGGCGAGCGCCTCGTCGGCCCGGTCGGCCGCCAGCAGCACCTCGGCGCGCACCAGCACCAGCCACACGGTCAGGAACGGCACCGGTGGCAACGAGTCGAGCGTCGTCCGCGCGGCGTCGAGGACGGCCAGCGCACCCGACGGGTCGGCCCCCACGTCCGCGGCGAGCCGGGTGCCGGCCAGCTGCCGAGCCACGTCGAGGATCGGATCGGGCCGCCGGTCGAGCACGGCAGCAGCCCGTGCCAGCGCGGCGTCGCACTCGGGCCGGTCGCCGCGCTGGAGATGAACCAGCACCAGCGCGAGGTGCGCGACGGTGCACTGCACGTCGTCGTCACGGCCCAGGCGGGTGGCCTCTCCAACGCCGAGTCGGCCTGGCGTCGGGCGAACTGCAGGCTGCCGAGCATCGCGTGGATCAGCGACAGGTAGGAAGCGGGCCAGGATCGTCGCGTGCACGGGGCTCTCGGGCCGGCCGGGCCGGTAGGGCTGGTCGGGCCATTCGGTGTCGTCCGGGTCGGACAGGATCTGCTCGAAGTGGCGCTGCGCGCCGGACAGCTCCCCCACCCACACCAGGCTCTTGCCCAGCAGCACGTGCGCGAAGGCCACGTACTGCGGAAGCGCCGGCACCTGGGACGGGGACATCCCGGCGGCGAGCCGCAGGGCCCGGGCGCTCCCCTCGGCCGCGGCCACCACGTCGAGGCGGGACCGCGCGGCGGCCGCCCCGGCCAGGGCCAGGACGAGGGCCTCCGGACCAGCCGGCGCGCGCTCGAGCAGTCCTCGGCCAGCCGCACCCGCAGCTCCTGCTCGAGCGGGTCGGCCTCGTCGTGCAGGGCCAGCACGCGCACACTGGCCATCGCGGGCCGGTCGGCAGACGTCAGGAGGCACCTCTCGCAGCAGCCGGCGCAGCGCCCATCCTTCCTCGTCGAAGACCTGGGCGCCCGCGACCCGCAGGATGTGGTCGCCGAGGAGCTCCCAGTCCCCGGCGAGCAGCGCGTGCCGCACCGCCTCGACCGGCTCGTCGTTGCGGGCGTACCAGCGGGCCGCCCGGGCGTGCAGCTCGGCACCGTCTCCGGCGCCTCGACGGCGAGCTGGTGCCGGCACATCTCGGCGAACAGCTGGTGGCAGCGGTACCAGCCGCGGCCCCGGTCCAGGGCGACGAAGGGCGCGCCGGAGCGAGCCAGCGCGTCCAGAGCCTTGGGGCCGTCGGTGCCACCGGTGAGGGCGTCGGCCAGCCCCGCGTCCAAGCGGTCCACGACGCTGGTCTGCAGGACGAAGGTCCGCAGCCGGGCCGAAAGCCGGCCCACCACCTCGGCGACCAGGTAGTCGGCGACGGTCCTCTCGTCACCCGCGAACCGCGCGACCGCCTCGGTACGCTCCGCCGCGGTCGGCTGGCTCTCCAGGGCCAGCGCGGCGAGGCGCAGGCCGGTCGCCCAGCTCTCCGTGCGGGCCACCGGAGCGGCCAGCTCGTCGGCCGGCAGGTCGAGGCCGTGCTGAGCGAGCAGCGCGCGGGCCTCCTCCTCGTCCAGCGCCAGGTCCGCCGCCCGCACCTCGGCAAGGTCGCCACGGCCCCGCAGCCGGTGGACGGGCAGGGCCGGGTCGACCGGCTCACCAGCACCAGCCGCAGCTGGTTCGGGATGGTGCTCAGCAACCGCCCCAGGCCGGCCAGTGCCTCACGGGACTGCACCTCGTGCAGGTCCTCGAGCACCAGGACCACCGGCGACGGTCGCTCGGCGGGCCCCTCGACGACCCGGTCGACGAAGCCCGCGTCGAGGTCGACCGGCGGGTGCAGTGCCTCCAGCGGCGAGCCGGCGATCGCCCCGCTCCGGCGCAGGGCCACCAGGAGGTGGGTCCACAGCCGCGCCGGGTCGTCGTCGTCGGGCTCGAGCGCCAGCCAGGCCACCGGTCCCGGCCGCTGCCCGTGGTGGGCTCAGTGCGAGACCAGCTCGGTCTTGCCCCAGCCCGGGCCGGCGCTGACCAGCGTGACCGGCCGGGCCGCCGCCTCCTCCAGCCGGGCCAGGAGGTGGGGGCGCGCGATGGTCCGGGCGGACGGCACCGGCGCGGACGTCCGGGTGCGCAGCAGCGTGCCGGGACCCGGCAGGCCCGACCGATCCTCGACGTGCACCCGTCCCGACCGCCCTACTCGTGTCCGGCGGCCCCGTGGCCAGCGATTATCGATCATCTGGCACCGGCCGCGGAGGGTCTTACGGTCCT
>DATHAP010000026.1 GCA_035489715.1 Actinomycetes bacterium | reverse complement strand
CTTGTGCGGTCCCGGGCCCGAGGCAGGGGCCTCGGGCCGGGGGATCAGGAGGAGCTGGCGTCGCTCCCGAGCGTGGCGGTCAGCGTGTCCTGCGAGCCGTCGCGGGTGAAGGTGAGCGTCACCTCGTCGCCCGGGCGGTGGGAGCGGATCGCCGCGATCAGCGAGTCCGCGTCGTCGACCTGGCGGTCGCCCACCTTGGTGATGACGTCACCCTCGCGCAGCCCGAGCTGCTGGGCGGCGCTGCCGTCCGAGACCACTGCCACCGCCGCGCCGCCGGTCTGGGCGTCCTGCACGCTGACGCCGAGCTGGGCGTGGGTCGCGCTCCCGGTGTCGACCAGCTCGCTCGCGATCGCCTTCGCCTGGTCGATCGGGATCGAGAAGCCGAGGCCGATGGAGCCGGACTGGCCGCCGGTCGAGCCCAGGGTGGCGATCGCCGAGTTGATGCCGACGACCTCGCCCCTGAGGTTGACCAGCGGGCCGCCGGAGTTGCCGGGGTTGATCGCGGCGTCGGTCTGGATGGCGTCGATGACGGTGCTCGCGGTCTCCGCGCTGGTCGCGTCGCCGGTGCGGACCGGCCGGTCGAGGGCGCTGATGATGCCGCTGGTCACCGTGCCCTGCAGGCCGAGGGGGGAGCCGATCGCGACGACCTGCTCGCCCGGGTCCAGGTCGGCCGAGCTGCCCAGCGTGGCGGCGGTGAGGCCGCTGACGTCGGCGGCCTTGATCACGGCCAGGTCGGTCACCGGGTCACGGCCGACGATGGTGGCCGACGCGGTGCGCCCGTCGTTGAAGGTCACCTGCAGGGAGCCGCCCTCTGCAGCCGCGGCGACCACGTGGTTGTTGGTGAGGATCAGGCCGTCGCTGTCGATGATCACGCCGGTGCCCTCCCCGCCGCCGCCGGCGGTGGTCTCGACGATGGACACGACGCTGGGGAGCACCGAGGTCGCGACCTGCTCCACCGAGCCCTCGGCGGCCGCGGAGTCGCCGCTGGTCGAGGCGGTCTTGAGCGAGTCGACGCCGGACGTGGCGGCCGGTGCGCCGGTGTTGCTGCCGCCGTCGTCCAGCGCCGACGTGACGACCGCCCCGGCGCCCCCGCCGACCAGGCCGGCGGTCACCGCCACGGCGGCCAGCAGGGCGACACCACGCCGCGGCCGCTCCGCCGGTGCGGGCGGGGCCGGGGGAGCGGGCTGCTCCGGCGGCGCCGGCGGCAGCCAGGGGTCGTCGTACCGCGGGTACTGCAGCGTCGGGTGCTCGCTGGGGTACGGCGGGTTCGCGGAGTGCTCGGTCACGTTCTGCTCGGTCATGCCAAGGACTGTGCAGCTCCAGCCTGGGAGCCCGCTGTGAGGCTCCTCGGGACTGGCCGTGAGTCCGGCTCAGCCCTCGAACAGCGCGTCGACGTCCGGCAGCCCCGCGAAGCGGGAGAACGTGCCCCTGTCCGCGATCTCGCGGGCGGCCTCGAGGAACCCGCCCCACGCCGTGCGGGCGAGGGTCCCGCCCACGCTGATCCGGCGGACGCCCAGCGCTGCCGCCTCGGCGACCGTGACGAACGGGGCGTTGACCAGGAGGTTCACCGGCTTCGGCGCCACCGCGGCGACCACCGTCGTCACCTGCTCGACGGTCGCGACCCGCGGTGCGTAGAGGCAGTCGGCGCCGGCGTCGGCGTAGGCACGCAGCCGGCGCACCGTCTCGTCGATGTCGGGGCGCCCGACCACGAAGCCCTCCGTGCGGGCGGTCAGCACGATGCCGGTGCCACTGGCGTCGATCGCCTGCCGAGCGGCCCGGATGCGCTCGACCGCCAGCCGCACGTCGTGCAGCGGGCTGTCGTCGTCACCCGTGGAGTCCTCGATCGAGAGACCGGCGATGCCCGTGCCGGCGGCGCGACGTACGTGCTCTGCGACCGGCTCGGGCTCGACCGCGAAGCCGCCCTCGAAGTCCGCGTTGACCGGGACGCTCACGGCCGCCGAGACCGCCCGCAGGTGGTCGAGGGTCTGGTCGAGCGTCACGCCGTTGTCGGCCCGACCGGTCGTCCAGGCGAACCCGGCGCTCGTGGTGGCCAGGGCCGGGAAGCCGAGCCGCTCCAGCGCCGCCGCGCTCCCGGCGTCCCACGGGTTCGGCATGACGAAGCAGCCGGCGGTGTGCAGTCGGCGAAAGGCTGCGACACGGTCGTCCTGCACGGTCATCGGCCCACCTCACCGTCCGGGTCCCGGTCCCATGATGCCCGGCGGGGATGATCGGGCCATGCGAGCAGTGGTGTTCGAGGAGTACGGCGCCCGGCCGGTCGTCCAGGAGGTCCCCGACCCGGTCCCGGCCGAGCACGGCGTCGTCGTCCGGGTGGAGGCGACCGGGCTGTGCCGCAGCGACTGGCACGCCTGGGCCGGCCACGACCGGACCATCGCCCTGCCGCACGTGCCCGGCCACGAGCTGGCCGGGACCGTGCACGAGGTCGGGACGTCGGTCACCCGGTGGCGGCCCGGCCAGCGGGTCACCGTGCCGTTCGTCTGCGCCTGCGGCAGCTGCGAGCAGTGCCTCACCGGCAACCACCAGGTCTGCGAGCGTCAGACCCAGCCCGGCTTCACCGGCTGGGGCTCGTTCGCCGAGCTGGTGGCGCTGGACCACGCCGACGTCAACCTGGTCGGGCTCCCGGACGAGGTCGAGGCGGCCGCGGCTGCCGGGCTCGGCTGCCGCGTCGCCACCGCCCACCGTGCCGTGGTGGCACAGGGCCGGGTGCAGCCCGGGCAGTGGGTGGCGGTGCACGGGTGCGGCGGGGTCGGCCTGTCCGCCGTGATGGTCGCGGTCGCGGCCGGCGCGCGGGTGGTGGCGGTCGACGTGGCGCAAAGGGCCCTCGAGCTGGCGAGGCAGTTCGGCGCCGAGGTCACCGTGGACGCCGCGCAGGGCGACGCGGTGACGGCGGTGCGCGCCGCGACCGGCGGCGGCGCCCACCTGTCGCTCGACGCCCTGGGCAGCCACGACACCTGCGCCGCGTCGGTGAAGTGCCTGCGCACCCGCGGCCGGCACGTGCAGGTGGGCCTGCTGCCGCCCGACCTCGGCCACCCGGCGGTCCCGATGGCCCGGGTGATCGCGCTGGAGCTTGAGCTGGTCGGCAGCCACGGCATGGCGGCGCACGACTACCCGGCCCTCCTCGGCCTCGTCGCGGCCGGGCGCCTCCGGCCGGACCTCCTGGTCACCCGGCGGATCGGCCTCGACGAGGCCGGTGACGCGCTGACGGCGATGGGGGAGCCCGGATATCCGGCAGGCGTCACCGTGGTGGAGCCGCAGCGCGGAGCGCCATAGTCGGGCGTGACGCCGTCTCCGGGTTCGCCGCCGGGGCGGACCGGAGCCGATCCGGACTCGGGTGCCCGCCTGGTCGCCGTCGCCGGCCGGTCTGGGAGAGTGGTGTGCGCGTTACGATCGAAGGGAAATGACCTGCCCATGGCCGACTTCGAGCTCAAGCACCCCGGTGGTCAGCTGCCCCTCCCGGTGACGGGGGCGACCGAGGGGCCGTCGGGCCTCGAGGTGTCGACGCTGCTCAAGGACACCGGCTACGTGACGCTCGACCCGGGGTTCGTCAACACGGCGTCGTGCTCGTCCGGGATCACCTTCATCGACGGCGACGAGGGCATCCTGCGCTACCGGGGCTACCCCATCGACGAGCTCGCCGACAAGTCGTCGTTCCTCGAGGTCTCCCACCTGCTCATCTACGGCGAGCTCCCGACCGCCGCCGAGCTCGAGGACTTCGACCGGAGCATCCGCAACCACACGCTGCTGCACGAGGACCTGCGCCGGTTCTTCGACGGCTTCCCGCGCGACGCGCACCCGATGGCGGTCCTGTCGTCGGCCGTCAGCGCGCTGTCGACGTTCTACCAGGACAGTCTCGACCCCTTCGACCGGGAGCACGTCGACCTGTCCACGGTCCGGCTGATGGCCAAGCTGCCGACCATCGCGTCGTACGCCTTCAAGAAGGCGGTCGGCCAGCCGCTGCTCTACCCCGACAACTCCCTCGGCTACGTCGACAACTTCCTGCGGATGACCTTCGGTGTGCCGGCCGCGCCGTACGAGGTCGACGAGACGATGTCCCGCGTCCTCGACATGCTCTTCGTGCTGCACGCGGACCACGAGCAGAACTGCTCGACGTCCACCGTGCGGCTCGTGGGCTCCAGCAACGCCAACCTGTTCGCCTCCGTGTCGGCCGGTGTCAACGCCCTGTTCGGTCCGCTGCACGGCGGTGCCAACCAGGCCGTGCTCGAGATGCTGCAGCGGATCCACGACGACGGCGACGACGTCGAGGACTTCGTCCGCCGCGTCAAGGACAAGGAGCCCGGCGTCAAGCTGATGGGCTTCGGCCACCGGGTCTACAAGAACTACGACCCGCGTGCGGCCATCGTGAAGAAGGCGACCAGCGACGTGCTCGAGGCGCTGGGCACCTCGGACCCGCTGCTGGACATCGCGATGAGGCTCGAGGAGGTCGCGCTCGCAGACGACTTCTTCGTCGAGCGCAAGCTCTACCCGAACGTCGACTTCTACACCGGGGTCATCTACAAGGCGATGGGCTTCCCGACCCGCATGTTCACCGTGCTGTTCGCCCTCGGCCGGCTGCCCGGCTGGATCGCCCAGTGGCGCGAGATGATCGAGGACCCGGCTACCAAGATCGGCCGGCCGCGCCAGGTCTACACCGGGAGCCCCGAGCGGGCGTACGTCCCCGCCGACCAGCGCTGACACCCCGGCGGAACAGGGGCGAACCGGCCGGAAACCGCACCGCCGCCGAGCCGGTCGGCTTTACTCGTCACCGAGAAGAGCCGATGACCCACCGGCAGTGACCGGAGGGAAGGGCGGGAGCGTGCCGGGTCCACACCAGACCAAGCGCGCCATCAGCTGGGTGCTCGACGTCTCCGTGATGGCGTCGGGGGCGCTCATCGGGCTGGTGGCGGTGCTCGCGCTGCTCTTCGGCGACCACCTGGACGAGCACTGGGCCCTGGCGATGCTGGTCGGCCCGCCGATCATCGCGCTGATGAGCCGGTTCCCGCTCGTCCTGGACCGCGGCTCCAGCGGCGTCGAGGTCGGCTTCGAGTCGGCGGTGCTCGTCTTCCTCGCCTGCTACGACGGCGGCGAGGGTGCGCTCGCCGTCTGGACGGTCGGCCAGGTGCTGTCGCAGGCCACCACGTCCAAACGGATGGACATCCGGGCCTTCAACATCGGCGTGAGCATCCTCTCCGGGGCGGCTGCCCTGCTCACCATGCGCGCGATCAGCCCCCTCGACTCGACCAGCCCCCGCGAGCTGGCCGCGGTCGGGCTGGGCTGCGCCGTCTTCTTCGTCGTCGACTACGTCCTGTCGGCCATCTCGATCGCCCTCGAGACCGAGGCGCCGGTGGCGACCGAGCTCCGGCACGGCAGCGCCCTGCTCGCCCTCGGTGTCTTCGTGGCGATCGACAGCCTCGGCTACCTCGCCGCCCTGGTCTACCGCTCGCTCGACTCGTGGACAGGCGTCCTGCTCGCCGTGCCCCTCGTCACGATCCTGGTCGCGACCCGTGCGCTCTCGCGCGGCAGCGAGCACCGCCGGCGGCTCGAGGCGCTGTTCGGTGCCGCCGCCGAGGCGCAGGTGGTCCACACCCGTGAGTCGCTCGAGGACCTGCTCCGGCGCAGCGTCCGAGCGGTCGTCGCGACCGGCAGTGCCGACCTGCGCCGGGACGGTCCGACGTCGAAGGAGATCGGTGCCCGGGTGCGCACCGGCCAGGGCACGTGGTGGTTGGTCGCCCCCGCCATCGACCGGGCACGTGCCTCGGTCGAGGCCGACCAGAAGGCCCTCGAGGCGCTCGCGACCGTGGCCGAGGAGGCCTTCAGCCGACTCGCCCTGACCGACGAGATGGGCCACCTCGCCCGCCACGATGCGCTGACCGCGCTGCCCAATCGCACCCTGTTCCTCGACCGGGTGCACCAGGCCGTGCTGCGCTCCCGCCGCAGCGCCTCGGCCATCGCGGTGCTCTTCCTCGACCTCGACGGGTTCAAGGGGGTCAACGACCGCTTCGGCCACGCCGAGGGGGACGAGCTGCTCAAGGTGGTCTCCGCCCGGCTGGCTGCCTGCGTGCGGGCGGTGGACTCGGTGGCCCGGCTCGGCGGTGACGAGTTCGCCGTCCTCGTCGAGGGGGTCGACGACGTCGCCGAGCTGGACGAGCTGTGCGAGCGGGTGCTGCGGTCGCTGCGCGCCGAGGTGCTCATCCACGGCCACGAGGTCGTCGTGGGGGCGAGCATCGGGGTGGCCGTCGCCGACGGCGACGACGACGCGGCCGGCCTGCTGCGCAACGCTGACATGGCGATGTACCGCGCGAAGGCCCTGGGCAAGGACCGCTACTTCGTCTACCAGCCGTCGCTGCGCGAGGAGAACGTCCGCCGCCTCGAGCTGGTCGAGGCCCTGCGCCGGGACGTCTCCACGCGGCTGGTCGTGCACTACCAGCCGATCGTCGACCTGGCGACCGGCGAGGTGCAGGGGCTGGAGGCCCTGGTCCGCTGGCAGCGGCCGGACGGCCTGCTGTCGCCGGACGTGTTCATCCCGGCGGCAGAGGAGAGCGGGCTGATCGTCGAGCTGGGGGAGCAGGTGCTGCGCCAGGTCGTCAGCGACGCCGAGGCCCTGCAGCAGGCGGCCGGGCGGGCCCTGAACCTCGGCTGCAACATGTCCGCCCACCAGCTGCGGCACCCGCGGTTCCTCGACCTCGTCCAGTCCGCCGTCCTCGCCCTCGGCGACAACCAGCTGGTGCTGGAGATGACCGAGACCGTCGTGGTCGACCACGACGACGAGACCGACGCGGCGCTGCGCCGGCTCACGAGCGTCGGGGCCCGGCTGGCGATCGACGACTTCGGCGTGGGGTTCTCGTCCATCGGCTACCTGCAGCACCTGCCGGTCGACATCCTCAAGATCGACCGAAGCTTCACCCGGGACGTCGACTCCAGCCCGCGCGCGGCGGCCCTGGTCGAGGCGATCCTCGTCATGGGAGCGGCCCTCGACCTGCGGGTCGTGGCCGAGGGGATCGAGCGCGTCGGCCAGGCGGTCCGGCTGCGCCAGGCCGGCTGCGAGGTGGGTCAGGGCTTCCTCTACGGGCGGCCCCAGCCGCTTGGCGCGACGACCCGTCGGCTGGCGGGGGGTGTAGTTTCCCCGGTCCGCGGCGCATACTCGTCCGGTACGGTGGTACCTACGGTGACGTAACCGTAGGTACCCGATCCGCCCGGAGGCCCCCCTTGACCATCGCCGGTGCACCCCCGCTGTCCCAGACCGACCTGCTCCGCGAGCTCCAGCCCGTGGTGGAGGACAACCTGGAACGCCACATGCGCACGGCCAAGGACTGGATGCCGCACGAGTACGTGCCCTGGAGCCAGGGCACCGACTACGACGGCCCGCTCGGCGGCGAGGCCTGGGCCGCGGAGCAGTCCCCGTTCTCAGAGGTGGCGCGCACCAGCCTGGTGGTCAACCTGCTCACCGAGGACAACCTGCCGAGCTACCACCACGAGATCGCCACCGTCTTCGGCCGCGACGGCGCCTGGGGCACCTGGGTGCACCGCTGGACCGCCGAGGAGGGCCGGCACGCGATCGCGATCCGCGACTACCTGCTGGTGACCCGATCGGTCGACCCGGTCGCGCTCGAGAACGCCCGGATGACCCACATGGGCGCCGGCTTCGAGTCGGCCAACCACGACGACCTGCTGCGGTCGCTGGCCTACGTCTCCTTCCAGGAGCTGGCCACCCGCATCTCGCACCGCAACACCGGGAAGATCACCAAGGACCCGGTCGCCGACCAGCTGCTCGCCCGGATCGCGCTGGACGAGAACCTGCACATGCTCTTCTACCGCAACCTGCTCGGCGCGGCCCTGCAGGTCGCGCCCAACCAGACGATGCGGGCGATCACCGAGGTCGTGAAGTCCTTCGAGATGCCGGGCAGCAGCATCGAGGACTTCACCCGCAAGTCGGTGCAGATCGCGCTCTCCGGCATCTACGACCTACGCATCCACCACGACGACGTGCTTTCACCGGTGCTTCGCCAGTGGGGCGTCTTCGACCTCGAGGGTCTCGACGCCGGGGGCGAGGCGGCCCGCGACGAGCTCAACGCCTTTCTCGCCGGCCTCGACCAGGCGGCCAGTCGCTTCGAGGACAAGCGCGGCGCCCACCACGAGCGGCTCCGGTCACGCGGGGTCGAGCCCGAGGTGATCTGACGCCTTCGTCAGCCGGCGTTGGGCAGACGCACCATCAGCCGGCCGCCGTCGACGCGGACGTCGAAGGCGTGGACCGGCGCGGTGGCCGGTCCGCTGCGGACCGAGCCGTCCTCGAGGTCGAAGACGCTGCCGTGCCACGGGCAGGTCACGCAGCCCGCCTTGGCGTCGACGTTGCCCTCGTGCAGCGGGCCGGACAGGTGCGAGCACCGGTCGGACAGCACGTCGATCTGGTCGCCGCGACGGACGACGAGCAGCGGGACTGCCGTCGCGCCCTCGCCGAGGGTGCGCAGCCGGCCCTCACCCTCGGGCCCGAGGTCGTCGACCGCGCACAGGTCGTGCCAGCCCGGCGGCACCAGGTGCGGCACCTCCTCCGCGTGGTTGGCCCCGGCGGCCTGCCGGTAGGCGAGGTGGCCGCCGAGGTAGCCACTGACCCCGATCAGCGTCAGCCCGGCGTACCCCAGGAGGCGCCCGGTGCGGCGGTCACCGCGCACCCGGGCCAGCAACGAGCCGGTGTAGACAGCGAGGGCCACCGCGTTGGTCGCCGCGTGCACGACGCCGACCCGCTGCTGCTGCTCGTGCATCTCGGCGAAGTCGGCGAGCCCGGCCGCGGCCGCCGGGCCGGCCGCCGCGATGCCGGTGGCGACGAGGACGTCGGCCGACCGCTCGTGGCCGGGCAGCGCGTCGAGCACGCCGGCGGACGCGAAGGCGCCCACGGGCACCTGGACGAGCACCGGGTGCAGCGGGTGGCCGAGCCACACGCCGTGCAGGAGGTCGCGCAGCAGCGCCGACCGCAGGATGCTCCGGCTCGCCGAGCGGACCGGCCCGGCCACCTTGTCGAGGCTGCGGGCGTCCTCGAGCAGCGAGGCGGACTCGAACGGGTTCATGGCTGCCTCCGGCTTGCTCCCACGGCGACGGACGTGTCCGCCTCCTGACCCCAGACTCCCACCGGCAAACCGCCGCGTCGTCGGCTCAGCCCTTCGCGTCCGACCAGCGCCGGACCGTGACCACGTCGGCCACGAAGCGGACCCCGCTGCCGGGAGCCCACCGGGCCGCCGTCCGGCCGAGCACCTCGTGCAGGGTGCGCTCGACCTCGGGCGCGTCGGCCTCCGGCGTGTGGACCAGCAGCTCGTCGTGCAGGCAGAGCACGATCTGCGCCCCCTCGGGCAGCGCGGCGCGGACCGACACCGCCCACATCTTGAACAGCTCGGCCGCTGCCCCTTGCACGACCGCGTTGCGGGCGAAGCGGCCGCGGGCGGCGACGGCCGGCGGCGGGGGCGGGTCGGCGAGCTGCCACATCAACACCAGGCGGCCGCCGTAGGTGCGCACGTGCTCGCCTCGGCGGCCGCGCTCGTCGGCAGCCCGCAGGTAGGACATGGCCACGGGATACGCCCGCTCGAGACCCCGCAGCGCCTCGCCGGCCGCCCCCGAGGTCTGGCCGTACATCGCCGCGAGCACCGCCACCTTGGCGACCGGGCGCTCCACCCCCAGCCGGGCGGCTACCGGGGCGTAGAGGTCAGGGTCGGCGGCGGCGGCCGCGAAGGCGCGGTCGCCCGAGACGGCCGCCAGCACCCGCGGCTCGACCTGGCCGAGGTCGGCCCGTACGAGGACGTGCCCGCGTTCGGCGGACACCGCCGGGCGCAGCTCGGCCGGCAGGTTGTGCAGCCCGGCCGAGGCGGTCATCCGGCCGGCCGCCCCGTCGCAGCCGGTCCAGGTGCCGTGGAGCCGGCCGTCCGGCCCGACCTGGCGGTCCAGCCAGGCATAGCCGTACGTCGTCGCGATCCGCTCGGCCTTGCGCCAGGCCAGCAGGGCCGCGACGAGGGGATGGGACTCGCTCAGCGGCTCCAGGCGCCAGGACCGGGTGTCGGGCACGTCGATGCCGATCCGGGCGAGCAGGTCGCGCACCTGGGCCGGGTTGCGCAGGTCGATGCCGCCGACACCGTCCCGGCCGGGGAGCAGGTCGAGCACCGCGGCGTCCCGGCGGGCCCGCTCGGCCCGCTCCTGCTCCGCGTCCCGCGGACGGGGCCCGACCCGCTCGGCGATCAGCGCGGTCGCCGTGCTGCGGTCGAGGGGCAGCCCGGTCAGCTCGAGCTCGACGGCGAGCAGCTCTGCGGCCGACTCCGACCACGCGGTCAGCAGCGCCGCCGGGTCGTCGGCGAGCGCTGCCCGGTGCGTGTCGGCGGCCTGCAGTGCGCACGCCGCCCAGCCGGCCGCCGCCGGGCCGTCCGGCGCGCCCAGCTCGGCCCAGCCGGGCCGGAGATAGCCGTCCGGGCGGACCGGGGCCCAGGGCTGCACCGGGTCGTCGCCGCCGGCCGTCTGGTCGGCGCCGTCGAGCAGGTCCAGCTGGCCGCTGCGCGGCCGGCCGTCCGGGCGGAGCCCGGCCGCCACGGCCCAGACGACGGCCGGGTCGCCGTCGTGGCCGCCGTGCAGCAGCCGGTGCGTCGCCGCCACGTCCCACGACGCGGTGACCCGCAGGCCGGCCGCGACCAGCGGGCGCACCGAGCCGGCCGACCACCAGGTCGGGCGGACACCGAGCTCGCGGACGAGCGAAGGAAGCACCACCAGCGGGTCGGCGGTGGTCCACCAGGCCCGGCCCGGGCCGGTCGCCAGGCCGAGCCTCCCGTCGGTCCCGAGCGCGACCCCGACGAGCGCACCTCGGAGGGCGGCGCCGGGGCCGGTGCCTGCATCGTGGCCGGCCTGGAGACCGGCGGCGACGTCGGCGACCGGGTCGGTGGACGGCGGCGGGGGCCGTGCGACGTTTGCGACGTCCGGCCCTGGCTGCATCGGGCCATCCTCGCGGACCGGGCCGACAGGGTTCCCCGGCGGACCCGTCGGGCAGGGGCCGCAGACAGCCGGCACAGGCCTCCGACCCGAACGAGGAGCACCATGCAGCAGCGCACCATCGGCGACCGGACCGTCAGCGCGATCGGCCTGGGCGGCATGCCCCTGTCGATCGAGGGCCGCCCCGACGACCGGGCCCGCTGCCTGGCCACCGTCCACGCGGCGCTCGACGCCGGCGTCACGCTGATCGACACCGCGGACGCCTACCACCTGGACAGCAGCGACATCGGTCACAACGAGACCCTCGTCGCGGAGGCCCTTGCGACGTACGGCAGCGACGTCTCCGACGTGCTCGTCGCCACCAAGGGCGGCCACACCCGGCCCGGCGACGGCGCCTGGGTCATCGACGGCTCGCCGGAGCACCTGCGGGCCGCCTGCGACGCGTCCCTGAAGCGGCTGGGCGTCGAGGCGATCGGGCTCTACCAGCACCACCGGCCGGACCCGAAGGTCCCCTATGCCGACTCGATCGGGGCTCTCGCCGAGCTGCTGGACGCCGGGAAGATCCGGATGGCCGGCATCTCGAACGCCGACCCGGACCGGATCCGTCAGGCGCAGGAGATCCTGGGCGGCCGGCTGGTGTCGGTGCAGAACCAGTTCTCGCCGGCCTTCCGGAGCAGCGAGCCCGAGCTGCGGCTCTGTGCCGAGATGGGCATCGCCTTCCTTCCGTGGAGCCCGCTCGGTGGCATCGGCAGCGCGGCCGACCTCGGGTCGACGCACGCCGCGTTCGCCGAGGTGGCCGCGGAGCACGGGGTGAGCCCGCAGCAGGTGACCCTCTCCTGGATGCTGGCGCTGTCGCCGGTCGTGGTCCCGATCCCGGGCTCGAGCCGGCCGGAGACGGCCCGGGACTCGGCGGCCGCAGCCGACCTCGGGCTCACCATGGAAGAGGTCTCCCGGCTCAGCGCCGCCCGCTGACAGGATGGCGCCATGACGACGGGCGACAGCATCGAAGGCGTCGGCTCGCAGGAGGTGGACCCGCTGGTGGCCGACCTGGTGCTGGGGATCCGCGACCGGTTCGGCCTCCACGGGCTGCGCGACGCCCGTCGGTTGATCGACGAGGAGATCGTGCTGGCCGAGCAGGCGATGGCGGAGCTCGAGGCGGTGTCCGAGCCGGAGCCGGACCAGTAGCCGGCGAAGGGGGCTGGCGCGACCGGCTCGTGGTCGTCCGTCAGTCGCCGGTGTCGCGGCGTGACCGCTTGGTGTCGGCCCGCCGCCGCTTGGCTGTGAGCCGCCGCTCCACCGAGCCCTTGGTGGGCCGGGTCGGGCGGCGCGGGCGTGGCGGCGCGGCGGTGGCCTCGCGCAGCAGCAGGGCCAGCCGCTCGGCGGCCAGGCGCCGGTTCTGCAGCTGGGAGCGCTGCTCGGCCGCGACCACCGTCACGACCCCCGCGACCACCCGGTCGCCGAGCCGCTGCAGGGCCCGCGCCCGCTGGGCGGGGGAGAAGCCGGTGCTGGTCGTCACGTCGAGGGACAGCTCGACCCGGCTGTCGGTGGTGTTGACCGACTGGCCGCCGGGGCCGCCGGCGCGGGAGAAGCGCCAGCGGAGCTCGCGGGCGGGCACGACCAACCCCGGCCGCACCTGCAGGTCGTCGGGCACAGCGACCAGCATGGCCGACTGCCCCACCCGGGCGCTCGGACGACCCTCGCTCACCCAGGGTAGCGACACGATGTCTCACAGTGAGAACATGATTTGCCCGATCGTTATCCGTCCTCCTAGTCTTGACCTGCCGCGCGCCGCGCGGTCCCCCAGACGGCCCGCCGAGTCCTGCCCGCCGTCGACCGGGTCAGGACTCGCATCGCAGCGGGCAGGAGTGGGGGACCCACACTCGGGCGACCGGACCGGCACCAGCCGGCGCGCGTCGTCCTCGGGGTGAAGCCACGGAAGTGGCCAGGCAACTCTCTCGCCTGAACCCGACAGCTCACCTCGCAGGCGGCGAGAGGGACAGACCCCATGGCGCATGGCGCGCACCGACGCACGTCCGCAGCCGGACGTCGCCGCAAGCCCAACCCCACCAAGCGCAACATCGGCCTCGCGACGGCACCGCTCGTCGCCGCCATCCCGTTGGTGTCCGCCTCCTCCGCCTCGGCGGCCGAGGCCGGCCCCTGGGACCGGCTGGCCGGCTGCGAGAGCGGCGGCAACTGGCACATCAACACCGGCAACGGCTACTACGGCGGCGTGCAGTTCGCCGACGGGACCTGGGACGGTTGGGGCGGCGAGCGCTACGCGTCACGCGCCGACCTGGCGACCAAGGCCGAACAGATCGTCATCGCCGCCAAGCTGGTCGAGAACTCGGGCTGGGGCTCCTGGCCGGCCTGCTCGAGCCGGCTCGGGCTCGGCGCCGAGGAGCGCCGGGTGGCCCTCGACATCGCGGCCGAGCTCAAGGCAGCGATGAACGGCGACTCCACCGCCGGCGACTCGCAGACCAGCGGCGACCGGACGCAGGACGACCAGACGGCTGCCGAGCAGCGTGCCAAGGACAACCGGGTCGACACCGAGCGGGCCTCGCGCGGTAAGCACCGCAAGGCACGCGACACGACCGACCTGGCGACGTACGCCGTGAAGTCCGGTGACACCCTCTCGTCCATCGCGCGCCGCAAGGACGTGCCCGGCGGTTGGGAGAACCTCTACCGGATCAACCGCAAGACGATCGGGAACAACCCGGGGCTGATCTTCCCCGGTCAGCGTCTCTCGCTGGGCTGACGCACGCCCCGCACGCCCCGCACGACCACCCGGCCCGAGGGCCTCAGCGCACCTGGAAGTCGCTGAGGCCCTCGGGCCGCTCGGTGCGCACCGAGACGCCGTCGACAGTGGCGTGCGGCGGCCCGTCGTGCACCCACTCGACCATGGCATCGACGGCGTCGGCCGGCCCCTCGAAGACCGCCTCGACCGCGCCGTCCGGCGTGTTGCTGACCCACCCGGCGACGCCGCGGCCGCGCGCCTCGCGGCGGCAGCTGTCGCGGAAGAACACGCCCTGCACCTGCCCGCGCACGACGACGTGGCGCCGGGTCGGGTCTTGGCTGCCCTGGTCGGTCGTCACGGCGCCAGCTCCGCGAGCATGGTCCGCGCGCGCTCGACCGAGGCGTCCGGGTCGGCGTCGACGGTGCCGACCTCGGGGTCGAAGTTGAGGTCGAGGAAGGTCTCGGTGACCCCCTGCTCGGCGAGCAGTGCGAGGTCGCCGCGGATCTCGTCCCAGGAGCCGGAGAGCAGCCGGCGGTCGGCGGCGCCGGCCGGCCGCAGCCGCACCACACCGCGGCAGACGAAGCGCAGCCGGCCGGGATCGCGGCGGTCCTCGCGGGCGCCGTCGCGCACCGTCTCGATCGCCTCTCCGATGGAGCGCAGGTCCTGCCCGCTGCTGCTGATCCACCCGTCGGCCATCCGCCCGGCCCGGCGCAGCGCTGCGTCGACGGTCCCGCCGAGCAGCACCGGTGGGTGCGGGCGCTGCACCGGCTTCGGCTCCACGCGTACGTCGCGCAGGACACCCAGCGGTCCCTCGTGGGTGACGACGTCCTGGGCCCAGATCGCCTCGAGCGTCCGCAGGAACTCCTCGGCCAGCGCCCCGCGCCGGCCGGGCTCGGTCGCCGTCGCGGCGAACTCCTCGGCCGCCCAGCCCAGGCCGAGCCCCAGGTCCAGCCGCCCACGCGAGACGATGTCGAGGCTGGTCGCCATCTTGGCCAGGAGCAGCGGCGAGTACCACGGGAAGTTGACGACCGCGACGCCCAGCCGGACCCGGCTGGTCTGACCGGCCAGGAAGGCCAACGTGACCAGGGGGTCGGCGACGCTGCGGTAGACCGGCTGCCACCGCTTCGGGGCGTCGCCGGCCGCCGGGTCGTCCGGGTAGAGCAGGCGCTGGAAGGTCCACAGCGACGCGTAGCCCAGCTCCTCGGCCTGCCGAGCCAGCTCCACCTGCGCGTCCGGCGTGGCCCACGAGCCGGAGACCGGGACGGCGAAACCGAGCTGCACGAGGACCGTCCTACCAGACCGGCGCCAGACCGGCGCCAGACCGGCGCCAGACCGGCGCTACGGGCAATCGGTCAGTAGTCGTCGTAGCAGCGGCCGAGCCCGAGCTCGGCGGGGCCGCGACGGTCCCCGGCCCGGTAGGAGGCCAGCGGGTAGGCGTTGGTGTCGTACATGACCTGGTACGGGTCGGTCACGTGGTCGAGCCCCACGACGTGGGCCAGCTCGTGCAGGAGCACCGCCTGGGCGTCCCCGGCCTGCCCCAGCGGCATCCGCGCGGCCAGGGCCGGGGTGTTGAAGACCGCGTGGGCGGCGCCGATCGGCCTGGCCGCGGCCTCGACCGGGTCCGACGGGACGTCGACCCCGGGTCGCTTCCCGGGCGCGGGGGCGGCCAGCTCTAGCGGGGTGCAGCCGGTCAGTGTGGCCGAGGCTGCCGTCGCGAGGACCGCGGCGATCGCCGGGGCCGGTCGACGCAGCAGGCGCCGCACCGGACAGGTCCGGTGGGGCGTACGCACACCCGGAGCATCGGCATCACCGGGTCGCTGAGGGACAGGCCCTCGCGGGTGCCGCGAGTGCTGCGGAGAACGCTGCGGCCCAGTCCTGCGTCCCTGATACATGCCGCCGTCTCGGGGCAGAGAGGCCGGTGGACCAGGGCGAAAGGCATGACGGGATGCGGATCGCGGGGCTGGACGGACTGCGGGCGATCGCGGTCTCAGGCGTGCTTCTCTACCACGGCGGCGTGCCCGCGATCCCTGGCGGCTTCCTCGGTGTCGACCTCTTCTTCGTGATCAGCGGCTTCCTGATCACCGTTCTGCTGCTCGAGGAGTCCGTCCGACGGGGCGGGCAGATCGACCTGATCGCGTTCTGGGGCCGCCGCGCCCGCCGCCTGCTGCCCGCTCTGCTCGTCGTCACGGCCACCACTGTCGTGCTGTTCACCGCGAACCGGTCGATCGCCGACGCGACGGACATCCGGCTCGATGCGCTCGCGGCGCTGCTCTACGTCGCGAACTGGCACTTCCTCTTCGGGGGAGAGGTCTACTTCGAGGCGCTTGCGGCCCCCTCGCCGCTGCAGCACACCTGGTCCCTGGCCATCGAGGAGCAGTTCTACGTGGTGTGGCCCCTGCTCCTGTACCTGATCCTGCGCCTGCGGGCGTCCCGCCGGGTGCAGGCCACCGTCGTGACGCTCCTGGCCGGGGCGGCCGTGGGCTGGGTGCTCCACCTGGCCGCCGCGGGTCCCGACGTCGACCGGCTGTACTACGGCACCGACACCCGCGTCCCCGCCATCCTGCTCGGGGTTCTCGCCGCGTTCGCCCTCGAGCGCGTCGTCACGCCGCGGCGGGGAGGTCGCCGAGCGGTCCCGTCCCGTCTGACCACATGGATCCTGAACGTCACCGGTCCACTGGCGTTGGCAGTAGTGGTCGCTCTCATGTGCACGACTTCCTCCGCGGACGCGTCGCTCTTCCGCGGTGGACTGCTGTTCTTCGCGGCGGTCAGCACGGCCCTGCTCGGGATCATCGTGAGCTCCCCACGTGGTCCGCTGACCCGCGTGCTGGAGGGTCGACCACTGCGGTGGATCGGCGTAGTCTCGTACGGGCTCTACCTCTGGCACTGGCCGGTCTTCCTCTTCCTCAGCGCCGGACGCACGGGCCTGACCGGCTGGGCGCTGCTGACCGGGCGGCTCTTGATCACCACGGGGCTGGCCGCGGCGTCGTACCGCCTCGTCGAGCTCCCCTTGCGCCGCGGCACCTGGCACGCCCCCCGGCGGCTCGCGGTGCCGGCCGCCGCGGTTGCGGTGTTCTGCGGACTCGTCCTCGTCGCAACGAGCAGTGGTTGGCGACCGGAGCAGCTGCACACGGTGCTCGCCGGTCAGCGCCGGCCACCACCGGTGGCAACGGGTTCCGCCTCCCCAGCGGTCGACGTCACCGACGAGCCGAACCGGCCATCGACGCCGCCTCGTGCGGCCGAAGGTGTTGCAACGCGGCACCGGTTGCGCGTCACGGTTCTCGGCGACTCCACGGCCGCGACCCTGGTCGACGGGCTGCGCGACCGCCCAGGACCGGACGGTGTCGACTTCCGCGACGCGGCGACGACGGGTTGCGGGATCACCACGGCGATGCCGTACCGCTACATGGGCGAGATCTCTCCGTACGAGCGCCTGAGGTGCCGGACGTGGACCAGCCGGTGGGAGCGTGCGGTGCTGTCCCGGCCGGCCGACGTGGTCGCCGTCCTGGTGGGCCGGTGGGAGGTGGCCGACCAGGTCGTCGACGGCTCCTGGACGCACGTCGGACGTGCGCGCTTCGACGCCTACCTGCGTGGTCAGCTGGAGAGAGCGGTCGCCGCAGCATCCGCGGGCGGTGCCACCGTCGTGTTCCTGACCGCGCCCTACTACAGCCGGGGCGAGCAGCCCGACGGGAGCATCTGGCCGGAGGACGACCCGGCACGGGTCGACGCCTTCAACCGGCTTCTCCGCTCGGTCGGGGCCGAGCACCGGGGCCTGGTGGAGGTCGTGGACTTCGGCCGGCGGATGTCCGACGGCCGCCACGAGTACGTCGCCGAAGTGGACGGCGTAGACCTCCGGTACGACGGTGTGCACTTCACCCGTGGAGCTGCGCGCTGGATCCAGCCGTGGCTGGAGGTCCAGCTGTTCCGCGCCGCCCGCTGACCGGTTCTCCACAGGTCACCGGGCATTCAGCTGGTGCCCCGAGTGGGATTCGAACCGAGTGCCAACAACCTTCTGACCTGCGGCTACGCGCTTGCTTCCCGTGCCGTGACTGCAATGTAGCCCGTTGTCCCCCACTCGGCAGCCGATGCCCTCAGCATGGTGATCCCTGGGATCACTACTGCTGAGGGCCATCCTGGAGCACGCACGACACGACGCCGGGAGATCGCAGATGTGGCTCAGCTCACGTGTGCTCGCGCGCGGTCTGATTCGGCCGCGCGAAGTTCTTGCGTGTCCCGGGATTTCATACGCTCTCGCCCGCGGACTGCAGCCCCTCCCAGTGCGTGGCTCGTCTGGAGTGCAGACCTTGGGTCAGGCGCAGCTGACGGTGCCCACCTCGTTGGGCATGACACCAGTGTGCGCCCCGATCGGTAGCCATATCGAGCACTCTGAGGGTGCGCTAATTGCGCGAGGTCAGCCCCTCGGTTCCGACAGCTCGAAGTACGCGTGAGCCGATTTCGTTGAGTTGGCGCACCTGACTCCTGGTGAGGTGGTCGAAGATCAGCCGTCGTACCTCCGCCACATGGCCAGGCGCCGTCTCCACGACTTTCTCCCAGCCCGCGTCGGTGAGCACGGCAAGGGTGGAGCGGCCATCGGTTGGGTCGGGCTGGCGGCAGACCCAGCCGCGCCTGTCAAGGCGATCGACCACCCGAGACAGTCGGGTCAGCGACCCGCTGGCCAACGCCGCCAGCCTGCTCATCCGCAGCGTGCGATCTGGCTCCATCGAGAGCATGGCCATTACCTGGTACTCGAAGAGGCTGACGCCAGCGTCGCGTTGCAACTGGGCGTCGAGTGTCGTGGGCAGCTCGATCAGCATCCCCGCCAAGGTCACCCAGGCATGGGCTTCCTCCCAGTCGAGCCAGCGAGGCTGGTCGGGGTCGCTCGGCGTCTGGCCGGCTGCTGGCACACCAGCCACGGTACTGGCTTTTCACTTGACACCGCAAGCGAAGTCAGGGAGGATTCACTTTCCGAGTCAAGTAAATCCGTCTGAGAGTAGCCCCCAATGCGCGCACTGCACGTCCCGGCCGCCGGAGAGCCGCCGCAGTTGTCCGACCTGCCGAAGCCGGAGCCGACTGAAGGCACCGTGCTGATCAAGGTAAAGGCCGCTGGACTGAACCCGTTCGACAACTCGGTCGCCAGCGGGATGTTGAGCCAGATGGTGCCGCACGAGTATCCGGTGGTGCTCGGCCGCGACGCGGCCGGCGTGGTCGAGGCAGTCGGTCCGGGCGTCGAGCACGTCGCGGTCGGCGACGAGGTGATCGGCCACGTCCTGTTCGCCCCGCCCATCCACGCCGGAACTCTGGCCGAGTACGCGGTGGTGCCCGCCGAAGCGGTCTTCGCCAAGCCGGCCGACTTGGACTTCGTCACCGCCGCGGCGCTCCCGGTGGCGGGTGCGGCCGCCGTCGCCGCCGTCGAGGCCATCGACCCACAGCCTGGCCAGACGGTGCTGATCAACGGCGCCTCGGGGGGCGTTGGGTCCTTCGCCATCCAGCTGGTGGCCGCCCGCGGCGCCACCGTCGTGGCCACCGGCACGGCCACGGACACCGACCGGTTGACCGACCTCGGCGCGACCACCGTCGTCGACTTCACCGCCGGACCGGTGGCCAGGCAAGTGCTGGATGTCCACCCTGACGGCGTTGACGCACTGATCGACCTCGTCAACTACTCACCTGACGGGCTACCTCTCGACGCGGTCCGGAAGGGTGGAACGGTGGCGAGCACCATGAACGCCGCCGATGAAGCAGCACTCAACGCTGCCGGACTGACCGGGACCAACCTCATGGCCAACCCCATCCAAGATGTCCTCGCGCCGCTTGCCAATCAGGCAGCCGATGGGACGCTTCGAGTCGAGGTCGCCACGGTGCTTCCACTAGACCAGGCGACCGACGGCCTCGCCACTCTCGCCTCAGGCCATGCCGAAGGCAAGATCGTGATCACCGTCACCGACTGACACCGCATGAGTAGTGCCGGTTCTGGTCGGTCGTGTCAGCCGCCGTGAGTGTGCTCGGGAACTGCCTATGTGCGGAGGACCAGCCGGGCGTGAAGTGTAAATCCGATGCCGTTGTTCACCCGCCGGGTCAGCGCCCGCTAAGGCATCGTCGGGATCGGCGGTAGAGGCGTCAAGGAACCGTCAAGGTCCCTGGCGGTGAGTGCGTCGGCGAGATGCGCTGAGCCGGTGACGACCCTGACCTCTGCCCCCAAGCGTGTCCTGCTCGGCCGGCCGCTGCGGAACGACAACCTGCACGACGAGCTGCTGCCCAAGCGCATCGCGCTCCCGGTCTTCTGCAGCGACCCGCTCTCCTCCAACGCCTACGCCACCGAGGAGATTTTGCTGGTGCTCAGCATCGGCGGGCTCGCCATGCTGCATCTCGCCCCTTGGGTGGCGTCGGCCGTTGTCCTGCTCCTGGTGGTGGTCGTGGCGTCCTACCGGCAGACTTGCCACGCCTACCCGAACGGCGGCGGTGCCTACGCGGTCAGCCGGGAGAACCTCGGCCGCCGCCCGGCCCTGGTTGCTGCGACCGCCCTGCTCGTCGACTACGTCCTCACGGTCGCCGTGTCGGTGGCCGCCGGGGTCGCCAACATCGTCTCGGCCTTCCCGTCCTTGGCGCCGCACGCCGTCGCCATCAGCCTCGGCTTCATCGGGTTGCTCACCTTGATGAACCTTCGCGGCGTACGCGAGTCCGGCCGGCTCTTCGCGATCCCCACCTACGGGTTCATCGCGACGGTGCTGCTGATGATCGGGGTCGGGCTCTGGCGGACGCTCACCACGAACGGGCTGGTGTCCGAGTCGGCCGGGTTCAAGATCACCCCGCAGCACCAGGTCTCCGGAATCCTGGTCCTCGCCCTGGCACTGCGGGCGTTCTCCTCCGGCTGCACGGCGCTCACCGGGGTGGAGGCCGTCAGCAACGGCGTCCCTAGCTTCCGCAAGCCCAAGGCCGACAACGCCGCCTCGACCCTGGCGGTCATGGGTGGCATCACCGTCGTGATGTTCGTCGGCATCACCGCACTAGCACTGATCTCTGACGTACACGTCGTCGACAACCTCCAGCGACTGGTCGGTGCACCCGAGGGCTACGAGCAGCGCACCGTCATCGCCCAGGTGGGCGCCGCCGTCTTCGGCGACGGGACACTCCTCTTCTTCGCCGTGCAGACCTTCACCGCCGCGATCCTCGTGCTGGCTGCCAACACGGCCTACAACGGCTTCCCGATCCTGAGCTCGATCCTCGCTGCGGACGGCTACCTGCCGCGGCAGCTCTACCGTCGTGGTGACCGTCTGGTTTTCTCCAACGGTGTTGTCGTGCTCGCCGTCCTGTCCGGCGCACTCGTATACGCCTTCGACGCGAGCACGACCCGGCTGATCCAGCTCTACATCATCGGCGTCTTCGTCTCCTTCACCCTGAGCCAGACGGGGATGGTCGTGCACTGGACCCGGCTGCTCGCATCCCGTCCCGGCAACGCCGGGGCCCTGCACCGCAAGCGGCTGGTCAACCTGGCCGGCGCAATGGTCACCGGGGTGGTGCTGGTCGTGGTGCTGATCACCAAGTTCACCCACGGCGCATGGATTGTCGTGCTCGCGATGCCGGCTCTCTACCTGCTGATGCAGGGCATCCGCACGCACTACTCGCACGTCGCCGCCGAGCTGCGCCTCCAGCCGGGCGGTGTGACGTTGCCGGCCCGGGTGCACGCCATCGTGCCGGTGTCCCAGCTGCACGCGCCGACGCTGCGCACCCTCTCCTTCGCCCGCGCCACCCGGCCGAGCACCCTGCGGGCCGTCACCGTCGCGACCAACCCGGCAGAGACCGCGCAGCTCGAGCGGGAATGGCTCGAGCGCGACGTGCCAGTGCCGCTGACCGTTCTCGATTCGCCCTACCGCGACGTCACCGGTCCCCTGCTCGACTACGTAGCCGCCGTGCGGCGCGAGTCCCCGCGCGACGTGGTGTCGGTGCTCATCCCGGAGTACGTCGTGCGGCACTGGTGGGAGCACCTGCTGCACAACCAGAGCGCGTTGCGGCTCAAGGCGCGCCTCCTCTTCCGGCCCGGCGTGATGGTCACCAGCGTCCCGTGGCTGCTCGGTTCGGAGGCCGGTGACGCCGCCGTCCAGGACGGTCGTACGCCGCACGAGCACCCCGGACGTGCCACCGTGGAGTCGTGACGCCGGCGGTCGGACCCGGTCGGGCCCTGCCGGGTGGGCCGGCCGGGATAACGACCGCGCGTCGCGGCGCCGGCGCGGCCCTGCTGGTTGCCGGTCTGCCGGTGCTCACAGCAGTGCTCGACGCCAGCGACGGACTGACCCTGGCCAGCTCACTGCTCCTCTTCCTGCTCTGCGTCGTGCTGATCGGGGTGATCGGGGGTGTCGCGGTCGCGACCGCCGCCGCGCTGGTGTCCTTCCTGCTGGCCAACTGGTTCCTGATCCCGCCGCTGCACACCCTGCGCATCGAGGACCGGGACAACCTGGTCGCCCTGGCCGTCTTCGTCGCGGTGGCGGTCACCTCCAGCGGCCTCGTCGAGCTGGCCGCTCGACGTCGCGCGGCCGCCGAACGAAGCCGGGCCGAGGCGCTCGTCATGGCCCGGGTAGCGACCAGCCCGGTCGCCTCCAGCGTCGAGTCGGTGCTGGACGAGGTCGCGACCGCCTTCGGCATGACGTCGGTCGCGCTGGTGGGGCCGGCGGGTGGCCCACCCGCCGCCTCCGTCGGGCCGGTCATCATCGGGCAGCCGGCGGTGCAGGTCGACGCGGGCAGGGGGCTGCGGCTGGTCGCCGCCGGCCCGACGCCCTTCGCCGAGGACCGCCGGCTGCTCGGCCAGCTGGCGGCAGCGGCAGCCCGCGCCCTCGACGAGCGCGACCTGTCCGACGACGCAGCCCGCGGTCGTGAGCTCGCCGAGGTCGACCGGCTGCGCTCGGCCCTGCTGGCCGCAGTCGGCCACGACCTGCGCACGCCGCTCGCGTCGGTCAAGGCGGCAGTGACCGCACTTCGGCAGGTAGACGTCG
>DATHAP010000025.1 GCA_035489715.1 Actinomycetes bacterium | reverse complement strand
TGGTGGACCCCTTGTTCCGGGCGGATGCTTGCGCACCTTGGGAGCGGCGCCGGATCGATCCAGGCGTCCGACTCCCCGCAGCCGGGGGCCGACCCATGGCCGGCCCCCGGCTCGGGTGTGGGGTGGTCAGCCGGTGATGAGGATGGCCGGCTCGGTGAAGCCCGCGAACGTGAGCGTGTACTCGTAGCTCAGCACGTTGCTGGTCACCTCAGGCGTCCAGTTCGCGCTCGGGCAGGTGAAGGTGGACAGGAAGTCCTCGGTGCTGGTCCCGGTCGTCGTCTGGGCGGGGACGACGAGCCTGCCGTTCCTCGTCGAGGTCAGCTCACTGGAGGTCGAGGTGGTGACCGACTCCGAGAAGGGCTCGACGACCTTGCTGTTCACGCCCGGGTTGTGGCACACGCCGCTGATCGTGGACGTGACGGCCAGCTCGACCGTCGCGTTCGTGTTGCCGACACCCTCGATGGCGGTGCCGGTGCAGGTGACCGTCGTTCCGGTCACGGTGCAGATCGGCGCGGCGGCGCCCTTGGCGAAGTGCGCCCCCTGGGGAGCGTTGTCGAGGTTGACGGTTGTGACTGCCTGTGCTGCGGACGCGAAGCCCAGCATCGCGACACTGAGCACGGCGATTAAAAAGATGCGCCTCATGATGCAAATCCTCCGTTTGGATGAGGGAGGGAGGCGAGGCGCGCGGCTAGGCTGCGCACGCCTCCCGGTTTTGGTCAATGGGGTCCTTCTTCGCAGGGGTGCTTTGTGCGATCCGGGCCGGGGGGCCCTCGCTTGGGCGGATCCCTGGAGACCCCGACGCGACCGTCGAGCGCCGGTCGTCGCGTCGCGTGCGCGCGACATTCCATGGCCCCACCCCGCTTTCTTGCGTCCCGGGAGCCCCCACGCCGGTCGCCACCTCGAAAGATGAGCGCGTCACACCGGACGCGCAAGGGGACGAATCGGACGACTCGCGTGCGTCGTCAACGTGTCACCCAGGGTCGTCGGACTTGCACGGCAAGTCGGATATGTCATGGCAGCCGCACAGTCGGCGGGACGGCCGACGATCGGGCCGTGCCTCGGGGAGAACCCCGGATCAGACGGGGTGGAGCTGAGGGGACTCGAACCCCTGACCCCCACACTGCCAGTGTGGTGCGCTACCAGCTGCGCCACAGCCCCTTGCGGTCGTGAAGTCTAACGGCTCCGGTCACCGCGGACGAATCCGGCTACTCCTCGTCGCTCATGACCGGCTCGGGCAGGCTGCCGGCGTTGTGCTCGACCAGGCGCCATGCGCCGGTTGGCCCCGAACCGGCGCTCTCAGACCCGGCGGCGGCGACCTCCTCGAGCACCGACCACGAGCAGTTGGCCAGCCCCCCGATCACCGCCCAGCGGTCCATCGGCAGGTCGAGCATGGTGCCGATCGCCGCGCGCGCCGAGCCGCCGTGCGTCACGACCACCACGCACTCCCCCGCCGGAACGGTCGAGACGGCGTCGAGCACGGCCGGGCCGACCCGTGCTGCGACGTCGGTGCGCGACTCCGCACCACCGGCGGGGACGTCCTCGCCGGCCCGCCAGCGGGTGTAGGCGTCGGCGTCCAGCGCCCGGATCTCGTCGACCGTGAGGCCCTGCCAGGTCCCGCCGAAGGTCTCCCGCAGGCGAGGGTCCTCCCGCACCGGCAGGTCGGCCAGCCGGGCCAGCGCCTCGGCGGTGGCCCGGGCCCGGAGGAGGTCGGAGGACACGATGGCGTGCGGCTTGAGCGCCGCGAGCAGCCGGGCGGCGCGGGCCGCCTGGTCGAGGCCGACCGGGTCCAGCTCGACGTCGGTGTGGCCCTGGAAGCGGTCCTGGAGGTTCCAGGCCGTCTGGCCGTGCCGCCACAGCACGACCCGGCGGGCAGGCGGGCGCTCGTGGCCGGGTGCCACCGTCAGGACGCCGCGCCGGTCGTACGTCCGTCGGCTTCTGACGGCACCCGGGACCGCGGCGCGCGCACGTGCTCGGGCAGCTCGACGGTCGGGCAGTCCTTCCAGATCCGCTCGAGCGAGTAGTAGACCCGCTCCTCGGCATGCTGGACGTGGACGATCACGTCGATGTAGTCGAGGAGCACCCAGCGGCCCTCGCGCTCGCCCTCGCGGCGCACCGGCTTGGCGCCGAGGGTGCGCAGCCGCTCCTCGACCGCGTCGACGATCGCCTTGACCTGCCGGTCGTTGGGCGCGGAGCACAGGACGAAGCAGTCAGTGATCACCAGCTGGTCGCCCACGTCGAAGGCGAGGATGTCGTCGGCGAGCTTCTCGGACGCCGCCTCGGCTGCGGCGACGGCCAGCTCCTGGGCGCGGTCTGAGATCGTCATCGGGACAATTCTCCCACGCGGATCAGGGTGCGAAGTCCTTGCCGAGGATGACGATCACGTCGGCGACCGTCTGGCCCCGGTCCGATGTGGTCACCGAGCTGTCCGGCAGGCCGAGGGAGCGGGCCACCCGCCGTCCCCGCGCGACGCTCTTCTCGGTGCCGTCCGGGATGATCACGGCACTCTCCTCGAAGTCGAAGGACGCGGCGTTGCCCCCGTTGACGAAGCGGAACCCGTCGTCGACCAGCTTGGCCCGCGCCTTCTCGACCAGCCCGGGCGTTCCGACGCCGTTCTCGACCAGGACCCGCAGCACCTCGCCGCCGGCGTCCTGCTGCAGGGCCGCCGGGAAGCGGGTGCGCATCATCGCCGCGACCTGACCCGAGTCGATGCCGTACGACGGGGTGTCCGACCCGGTGTCGATCTCGGTCACGGGGAGCACGTCCGAGACCAGCTCGTCCGCCTCGGCCGCTGCCCGCAGGTGCAGCAGCCGGTCGGCGAGCGCGGCGGCGTCCAGGGTGCTCTCCGAGCCGTCGCCGGCCCTGCCCAGGGCGGCCACGACGTCCACCCGGTCCTCCGGCATCGCCTGCAGGACGCCGGTGAGCACGTCGTCGAAGCGCGCGAGCCGGGCCTGCTCGGGCTCGTCCTCGGCGAGGTACGTCGCGTAGGCCGCTGCGGCCGCACCCTTGAGCTCCTGGTTGCCGGCCTCGACGACGACCGTCTCGTTGCCGTCCTTGTCGGTCTCGACGACGTCGACGTCCACCGCCGCGTCGACGCCTCCGACGGCGTCGACCAGCGCGGCGAGCGCGGTGCGGTCGAGCACCCAGCTGTCGTCCACCCGCACGCCGACCAGGTCGGTGAGCGCCTGGGCCGGGGCGGACCGCTCGGGCAGGGTGGCGGTCTCCCCGAACGGGATGTCGCCGGTGCCCGCGACGTCGACGAGCAGGCGCGACGGGACCAGGACGACGGCTCCGGTGCCGGTCGAGGGCGTCACCCCGGTCAGCGCGCTGGCCGCGGCCGTGCCGTCCTCGTCGGTCACCTGCACCAGCAGGGTCTCCTGGGACGGCGGGCCGCCACCGGTCGTGCCGACGTCGTCGCCCCCACCGCCACGCAGCACCAGCCAGCCGCCCACGAGCAGGACCAGGACGGCGGCCAGCACGCCGCCGACGAGCAGGTTGCGGCGCCGGGCGGCAGCCCGCCGGGCGGCGCGGGCGGAGGCCCGGTCGCGACGGGCGACGACGGTCCGGCCGGGGGCGGCCGGGGCGCTCCCCGGAGTCACTGGCGGCGCAGCAACGGCGGGCATCGCCGCGGCGGTGGTGCGGACCGTCGTGCCGGGCCCGGCGGGCCGCGCGGGTCCGGCGACCCCGGCGGGCCCGGCGGGTCCGGCGGGCCCGGAGTGCCGACCCTGGCCGGTGGGGACCGCACCCGGCGCCTCGACCACCGGGCCGGACTCGAGCCGGTCGGCGACGTCGACGCCGGGGAGGGAGTCCGCCTCAGGCCGGCGGTGCCGGCCGTTCACGACCTCGCTCCGGCGCCGTCGTACAGCCGGTGCTTGGAGATGTACTGCACGACCCCGTCCGGGACGAGGTACCAGACCGGGTCGCCGCGACGCGCGCGGTCGCGGCAGTCGGTCGAGCTGATGGCCAGCGCGGGGATCTCGAGCACGCTCACTCTTTCGGCAGGAAGACCCTCCGTCGAAAGGGTGTGACCCGGACGGGTGACGCCGATGAACCGGGCAAGCTCGAAGAGCTCGCTGGCGGACTTCCAGCCCAGGATCTGGGCCAGTGCGTCGGCACCGGTGATGAAGTAGTAGTCGACGTCCTCGCCGCGGGCGGCCCGCAGGTCGCGCAGCGTGTCGATCGTGAACGTGGGACCAGGGCGGTCGATGTCGACCCGGCTGACCGTGAAGTGCGGGTTGGCCGCGGTCGCGATGACGGTCATCAGGTAGCGGTGCTCGGCGGCCGTGACCCGCTCGCCGGCCTTCTGCCAAGGCTGGCCGGTGGGCGCGAACACCACCTCGTCGAGCCCGTAGCGCGCCGCGACCTCGCTGGCGGCGACCAGGTGCCCGTGGTGGACCGGGTCGAAGGTACCGCCCATGACGCCGAGCTTCGGCCGCCGGGAGTCAGCCCGGGTGTCGGGACCAGTGGTCGGCACGGGAGTGGCGGACGGCGCTCGCCCGGTCAGCGGTCCTTGCCGAAGCTGAGCGTGATGAGCAGCAGGACCACGAGGGTGGCGAACACGCCCACCCCGATGGCCCACGGCTCGGCGGGCAGCTCACGGGCCTTCTCCTCGCCGGTGGCGAGGACGGCGGCGACGGTCTGTGCTGTCACGGTCGGCAGTCTCCCACAGGACGCTCAGAACGGGCGGACGCCACCCGCCGGGACCAGTGCGGGGGCCGGGCTGTCCATCGCGCGGCGCTGGAACGTGGTGCGGTCGACCACCTCGAGACCGGCCACCCGCCAGGGCGGCAGGCCGGCGGTGCTGCGGTGCTCGCCCCAGAGCCGCAGGGCCAGCGCGGCGGCGTCCTCCAGGTCGCGGGCCTCCTCCCAGTAGCGGAGCTCGGCACGGTCCGCGGCGTAGCGGGCGGAGAGCAGGAAAGGTCGCTCGTGGGTGAGCCGCTCGAGCGCCTGGCGCACGTCGCCCACGGCCACGGACTCGCCGACGACGGTCAGCGTGACGTGCCACATGGGCTGCGTCTCCGGCCGCGCCGACCGGTGCGCCGCGAGGCTGCGCTCCCGCACCCGTGCACCGCCCTCTCCACCGGGCGCCGAGACGCCTCGCCTACAGGACCACGATGTCGTCGCGGTGGACGACCTCGCGGCTGAACGCCGGGCCGAGCTCGCGGCCCAGGTCGGGGGTCGACCGGCCCAGCAGGGCCGGCAGTTCCGCCACGTCAAAGTTCACCAGCCCGCGGGCCACCACGTGACCGTTTTCGGCAAGGAGGTCCACCGGGTCGCCGGCGACGAAGTCGCCCTCCACCGCGGTCACCCCGGCCGGCAGGAGGGACATCCGCCGGTCCACGACGGCCCGGACCGCTCCTGCGTCCAGACGCAGCGCACCCCGCGTCGTCGCCGCGTAGGCCAGCCACAGCAGCCGGGTCGGCAGCCGGCGCGCGGCGGGCGTGAACGAGGTGCCGAGCGGCTCCCCGGCCAGCACGGCGCCGACGTCACCGACGGCCGCCACCACCGCCCGGGTCCCCGCGGCGGCCGCGACCCGGGCTGCCTCGACCTTGCTGGCCATGCCACCCCGGCCGATGCCGGACCCGCCGCCGCGGCCCAGCCGGACACCTGCCAGGTCGGCCTGCTCCGACACCTCGGTGAGCATCCGGGCCTCCGCCCGGCGCGGGTCACCCTCGAACACGCCCGGCACGTCCGAGAGCAGCACGAGCAGGTCGGCGTGCACCAGGTGGGCGACCAGGGCGGCCAGCCGGTCGTTGTCGCCGAAGCGGATCTCCTCGGTGGCCACCGTGTCGTTCTCGTTGACGACCGGCACGACGCCCATGTCGAGCAGCCGGTACAGGGTGCGCCGCGCATTTCGGTAATGCCCGCGGCGCACCACGTCGTCGGCGGTGAGCAGCACCTGGCCGACCGTGAGCCCGGTGCGGGCGAACGACTCGGTGTAACGGTGGACCAGGATGCCCTGGCCGACGCTGGCCGCGGCCTGCTGGGTGGCCAGGTCCCTGGGCCGCTTGGCCAGACCCAGCGGTGAGAGCCCGGAGGCGATGGCGCCCGACGAGACGAGGACGACCTCGGACCCGCCGAGCCTGGCCGCCGCCAGGGCGTCGACCAGCGGGTCCAGCCGGGCGTCGTCCAGGCCGCCCTCGGCCGAAGTGATCGAGGAGGACCCGACCTTGACGACCACCCGGGCCCGGCCACGCATGTCGGGTCAGCGGCCTTCGAGCCGCAGGTCCGTCCCGCGCCGGCCGTGCAGCAGCTCGGCGCCGGCCTGCAAGGTCGGCTCCCAGTCGAAGACCACGGCGCTCGCACCGTCGCCGATGACCACCTCGTCACCGGCCTGGGCCCCGGCAGCGAGCAGGGCATCCTCGACACCCAGCCGGGCCAGTCGGTCGGCCAGGTAGCCGACCGCCTCGTCGTTGGCGAAGTCGGTCTGGCGCACCCAGCGGGCCGGCTTGCGGCCACGCACCAGGAAGCGGTCGCCGTCGCGCTCGACCTCGAACTCGCGGTCGTCGACCGCCCGGGGGCGAAGCACGATCCGGGTGGCCTCGGGCGCGGGCGCCTCGGCCCGGGCACGGGCCACCAGCTCGGCCATCGCGAAGGACAGCTCGCGCAGACCGGTGCGGGCCGCGGCGCTGACCGGGAAGACCCGCAGCCCGCGCGCCTGCAGGTCGGCGGTCACCAGCTCGGCCAGGTCCTGGGCGTCGGGGAGGTCGACCTTGTTGAGCGCCACCAGCCGCGGCCGGTCCTCCAACCCGCCGTACGCCGCCAGCTCGGCCTCGATGACGTCCAGGTCGGTCAGCGGGTCGCGACCGGGCTCGAGCGTCCCGGCGTCGACGACGTGCACCAGGACGCTGCAGCGCTCGACGTGGCGCAGGAACTCCAGCCCGAGCCCCTTGCCCTCGCTTGCCCCGGGAATCAGCCCGGGCACGTCGGCGACCGTGTAGCGGACCTCCCCGGCCTCGACGACGCCCAGGTTGGGCACCAGCGTGGTGAACGGGTAGTCGGCGATCTTGGGCCGGGCCGCGCTGAGCGCGGCCACCAGGGACGACTTGCCGGCGCTCGGGAAGCCCACGAGCGCGACGTCGGCGACTGTCTTGAGCTCGAGCACGACGTCGGCCGCGTCACCGGGCTCGCCGAGCAGCGCGAAGCCGGGGGCCTTGCGCCGGGCCGACGCGAGGGCGGCGTTACCGAGGCCCCCGCGGCCGCCCTGCGCGGCGACGTACGTCGTGCCGGCACCAACCAGGTCGGCGAGGACCTCGCCGTGGAAGGTCTTGACCACGGTCCCGTTCGGGACCGGCAGCAGCAGGTCGCCACCCTCGGCGCCGCTCTTGTTGCCGCCCTGCCCCGGCTTGCCGTTGCCGGCCCGGCGGTGCGGGGAGTGGTGGTAGTCCAGCAGCGTCGTGACGTCGGGGTCGACGCGGAGCAGCACGTCGCCGCCGCGCCCGCCGTTGCCGCCGTCCGGGCCGCCGAGCGGCTTGAACTTCTCCCGGTGGATCGAGCTGCAGCCGTGGCCGCCGTCACCTGCCGCGAGATGCAGGACGACGCGGTCGACGAAGGTCGTCACGTCGGCTCACCTCTTCTCGGTTCGGCGGTGGTGCGGGTACGGCGCCAGGGTGCTGGGCCGGGAAACCGCTGAGGGGACCACGGTCGGTCGACCATGGTCCCCTCGGCGTCGGCGGGTCGTCCGGTGCCTCTGCGCCCCGGACGGGCTGGTGTCAGCTGGTCTCGGCGGGCACCGCGTCGGCAGGCACGATGTTGACGACGCGGCGACCGCGGCGGCTGCCGAACTCCACCGACCCGGCGACGAGGGCGAACAGGGTGTCGTCACCACCGCGGCCCACACCGAGCCCGGGGTGGAAGTGGGTGCCGCGCTGCCGGACGATGATCTCGCCGGCGTTGACGACCTGGCCGCCGAACCGCTTGACGCCGAGGCGCTGCGCGTTGGAGTCGCGCCCGTTGCGGGTGGACGACGCGCCCTTCTTGTGAGCCATGGGATCTGCCTCTTCCTGCGACTGCTGGTTCGGGACTGCTGGTTCGGGGGCTACTTCGTGGAGCCGGTCTCGATGCCGGTGACGGTGACGATCTTGACCTTGGTGAGCCGCTGGCGGTGACCCTGGCGGCGGCGATAGCCGGTCTTGTTCTTGAACTTCATGATGTCGATCTTGGGTCCCTTGGTGGCGGCGACGACCTCGGCCGTCACGGTCGCCTTGGCCAGGGCCGAGCGGTCACTGGTGACCGTCTCGCCGTCGACGAGGAGCAGGACGGGCAGCTCGAGGGTCGAGCCGGGGTCACCCTGGACCCGGTCGATCTCGAGCACGTCGCCCACGGCGACCTTCTCCTGGCGTCCACCAGCACGGACGATCGCGTACACCATCGTGGACACCGGCTCGCTTTCTGCGACTCGCATCAGAACGTGGGCGCGGCCCGCGGTGGGCGCGCGGTGACGGACGCCCACCGGGGCGCCGTCAGGATCGGGACGGTCCAGGGTACGAACCCGGCGGGCACCCGGTCAAACCGACGGGTGCCCGCCCGGTCCTCAGACGGTGGTGGCGGGGCTGACCGCCCGGCGCCGGCGACGCGGCGCGGGCGCCGGCTCGTCGGCACCTGTGTCGGCACCTGTGTCGGCAGCTGCGTCGGCAACGAAGCCGGCACCTGTGTCGGGCATGGCGTCGGCCACGGCTGCCGCGGTGCCGGGCGGCTCGACCGGGTCCTCCACGGCCACGGGTGAGGCGTCCAGCGCCTCGACGGCGTCCGCCGGATCGACCCGGCCCTTACCGCCGCCGCGGGAGCTCTTGCGGCCCTTCGCCGGCTTGTCGGCCTTGTCTCCGGAGCCGGCCTTGTCATCCGAGCCGGTCTTGTCTCCGGAGCCGGTCTTGTCGCCGCCCTTGCGGGCGGGGCGCCGGTCGCCGGACCCGTTGCCGCCGCCCCCGCCGCGCGTCTCCACCGGGTCGGTGTGGACGTGGTAGCCGCGGCCGTTGCAGGCCTCGCAGGGGGTGGAGAACGCCTCGTGCAGCCCCTGGCCGACCCGCTTGCGGGTCATCTGGACCAGACCCAGCGACGTGACCTCGGCCACCTGGTGCTTGGTGCGGTCGCGGCCGAGGCACTCGAGCAGGCGACGGAGGACGAGGTCGCGGTTGCTCTCCAGGACCATGTCGATGAAGTCGATGACGATGATCCCACCGAGGTCGCGAAGGCGCAGCTGGCGGACGATCTCCTCGGCGGCCTCGAGGTTGTTCTTGGTGACCGTCTCCTCGAGGTTGCCGCCCTGGCCGGTGAACTTCCCGGTGTTGACGTCGACGACGATCATCGCCTCGGTCCGGTCGATGACCAGGTAGCCGCCGCTGGGGAGCCAGACCTTGCGGTCCAGCGCCTTGGCCAGCTGCTCGTTCACCCTTTGCGCCGCCAGCACGTCCTGCTCGTCGGTCCAGCGCGACATCCGCTCGCGCAGGTCCGGTGCGACGTGCGCGACGTACGGCTCGAGCATGTCCCACGCGTCGTCACCGGAGACGACCAGCGACGAGAAGTCCTCGTTGAAGATGTCCCGCACGACGCGGATCGTCATGTCCGGCTCGCCGTAGAGCAAGGTCGGCGCCGAGGACCCCTTCTGGGACTTCTTCTCGATGTCCTCCCACTGCGCGGTGAGCCGGGCCACGTCGCGGCTGAGCTCCTCCTCGCTGGCGCCCTCCGCCGCGGTACGGACGATGACGCCGGCACCCTCGGGGACGATGCGCTTGAGGATCGACTTGAGGCGGTTGCGCTCGGTGTCGGGCAGCTTGCGGCTGATGCCGGTCATCGAGCCGGACGGCACCAGGACGAGGTAGCGGCCGGCGAGGGACACCTGGCTGGTCAGCCGGGCGCCCTTGTGGCCGATCGGGTCCTTGGTCACCTGGACGAGGACCGGGTCGCCGGACTTGAGCGCGAGCTCGATGCGCCGGGGCTGGCCCTCGAGACCGGCCGCGTCCCAGTTGACCTCACCGGCGTAGAGCACGGCGTTGCGGCCCTTGCCGATGTCGACGAACGCCGCCTCCATCGAGGGCAGGACGTTCTGGACCTTGCCGAGGTAGACGTTGCCGACGACCGATGAGTTGCCGCTGCTGGACGCGGTGCTCACGTAGTGCTCGGCCAGCACGCCGTCCTCGAGCACCGCGATCTGGGTGCGCTCCCCCGACTGGCGGACGATCATCACCCGGTCGACGGCCTCGCGGCGGGCGAGGAACTCAGCCTCGGTGATGATCGGGGGGCGGCGGCGGCCCGCCTCGCGGCCCTCGCGGCGGCGCTGCTTCTTGGCCTCGAGCCGGGTGGAGCCCTTGACCGAGCGCACGCCGTCGTCGTCCTCGTCGCCACGGTCGGCACGGTCGGCACGGTCGGCACGGTCGGCACGGTCGGCACGGCCGGAGCGGCCGGCTGACGCGCTGCGCTTGCGCGGCTCCCTGATGCGCACGACGGTGTTGGGCGGGTCGTCCGTCTCGGTCTCGGCCTCTCCCTCGCCGCCCCCGCGGCGACGGCGGCGCCGCCGGCGGCGCGTGCCGGTGCCCTCTCCGTCGGTGCCCTCGTCGTCGGCGCCGTCCCCCTCGGCCTCGGCTGGGTCCGTGGCATCGGCGGCGTCAGAGGCGTCCGAAAGGTCGCTGCCGCCTTCGGACTCGTCGTCGCGGCCCCGGCCACGGCCCCGACGGCCGCGGCCGCCTCGGCGCCGCCGGCGGGGGCCGCCCTCGCCGCCGTCCTCGGCGTCGTCGGTGTCGTCGTCGTCCGGACCGGTGCCGGTGGCCTCGGCTTGGACGGCCTCGCCGGTGGCCTGGTCCTCGGGCTCTGCCGTCTCGGGTGCTGCGGCCTTGGCGGCCGCCCGGCGCCGGCGCGGCGCGGGCGTGGGCTCCGGCGGCTGGAAGAGCACGCCGGGCGCCCCGACGGGCCCGCTCGCCGGCTCGGCCGCGTCGGTCGTCCCGGTCGTCTCGGCAGCGGTCATATCGGCAGCGGTCGCCTCGGCAGCGGCCGCCTCGGCGGCAGCCGCCTTCTTGCTGGTGCGCTTGGTGGCTCGCTTGCGGGCCGGCGCGGGAGCTTCCGTCCCCTGGTCGGCCCGGGCCGCCTGCGCCCCGGGCAGGTCGGCGACCGGCGCCTCGGCGGCGCTCTCAGCCGCAGCGGCCGCCGTCGTGGCCTTGGTCGCCTTGGTGGCCCGCTTGCGGGTGCGCTTGGCAGCCGGGGCGGGCGCCTCGTCGGCGTCGGTGACCGGCTCGGACGCCGGCTCGGTGGCGGTCGCGGGGTCGGTGGCGACCGGCGGTCCGGCCGGGCGGCTGGCGGCTCGGCGGCGGCGGGCCGGTCGCGGGGCGTCGCCGGCTGTGCCGGCTGTGCCGGCTGTGCCGTCGGTGCCGTCGGTGCCGTCAATACCATCGGTGCCGCTCGTGCCTGTCGTGCCGGTCGTGGTGGTCGTGGGCTCGTCGTCGAGCATTCCGGGTGTTCTCCCGTCACGCCCCCGGGCGCCGGCTCTGGGCCGCGCCGCGCGGAGGCTGATCCGTGTGAACGCCGTCGGAGGACGGCGGTCTGGCGTGAGGTCTGGTGGGTGCGGCGTCGGCCGCGCGTCCCCAGGGCCCGCCCGTGGCAGTCCCGCGGTGCGCGGCGGCGGTCAGCCGCCGGTGAAGTCCCGGTCCGGTGCCAGTGGGTCGGACACCGTGCCGGACTCCTCGTCGAGCGGACCCTGCGCCAGCCGGACGACCGAGGGGGCCGACCGCGGCGCGAGGGCGCCGATCGCCGTGAGACCGGCGAGGACGTCATCGGGTCGAACGGCCGGTGTGACGTGCCGTACGACCAGTCGCAGTATCGCACATGCCGGCGACCCGACCGGGTGCGGCGAGTCCGCCACGCCGAGTGAGACGACCGCCGCCCGGGCGTCGAACGTGCGCACACCGTTCTTGGTCATCCGCGACACCTCGGCCCGCTCGGCGGCCAGGAAGGCCGCCACCCCGGACCCCGCCTCGCCGGGCGTGACGCCGTCCAGCCGGATCTCCCAGACCGAGGCCTGCAGCCGGTCGGCGAGCGCCGGCGCCTTGGTGTTGGGCGGCGGCGGCGGCACCTCGACGACCTCGAGGACGTCGAGGTCCGGCGGCAGCGAGGCATCCAGCGCCGCCCGCAGCCGCTGCGGGTCGCAGCGCTCGGCCAGCCCGAGCTCGAGGTACTCCGCCTCGCTGGCAACCCCGGTGGGCGCGGCGCCGGCGTAGCTCACCTTCGGGTGCGGCGAGAAGCCGGCCGAGTAGGCCATCGGCACCGCGGCCCGGCGCAGCGCACGCTCGAAGGCCCGCTGGAAGTCACGGTGGCTGGAGTAGCGCAGCCGGCCGCGCTTGGCGAAGCGCAGGCGGAGTCGCTGCACGGCGGGCGGTGGCGGTGGTCCTTCAGGAGTGCGCGGCACCGGTCGCTCCTTCGGGTACGCCCGGCAACCCGGCTGCGGCGAGCTCCAGCGGGCTGGTCCGCTGGCCGTCGAAGGCGTAGCGGACCACCGCGGCGCGGTCTCCTCGCAGCACCAGGGGCTGGGGCAGCTCCGCGCGCGCCTCCACCCAGTCGACGAGGCCGGCCCGGTCGGCGACCGGAGCGGCGAAGTGCAGCAGCGTCGACCACCAGACGGCCCGCCGGTAGCCCGCCTCCTCGGCCCCGAGACCGCCCAGGCCGGTCAGGATCGCCGAGCGGAACGCGGCCGGAGCGTCGTCGACCGGCGTGCACAGGGCGAGCACCCCGCGGTCGGCGAGGACCAGTCCGGTGACCTCCCAGCGCAGCGGCCGGCTGGCGGCGGCGGCGCGGCGCAGGTGGGCGGCGTGGCGACGTACCTCCGGGTCGTCGGCGCCGACCTCGCGCCAGATGCGCTCCAGGTAGGTGACGGTGAGGTGCGCCGACCCGGTGCCCCCGGTCAGCCACTGACCGGGCCCGGCGAGCGCCGCGGCCTGGTCGGCAAGCGCCGCCAGCCGCGCCCCGGCCTCCGGGTCGGGGAAGACGTCGAGGGACAGCCCCCACCGCTGCGAGCCGGGGCCGGGCGGGACGTCCAGCAGCTCGCTCCCGGCCAGCACGGCGTCCCGGCCGCGCTGGTGGATGGTGTCGGGCGTGCCGCTCACTCGGCCGGGCTCGAGGCGAGCACCTGGTCCCGCGCCGAGTTGAGCACGGTGAGCGGGATGAGGGTCTGCCCGGTCGGGCCCTGCTGGATCTCGGTGCCCAGCTGCGGGCAGACGCCGCAGTCGAAGCACGGGGTCCAGCGGCAGTCCTCGACCTCGGTGCCGGTGAGGGCGTCCTGCCAGTCCTCCCACAGCCAGTCGCGGTCCAGGCCCGAGTCGAGGTGATCCCACGGGAGCACCTCGGCGTAGTCGCGGTCGCGGGTCGTGTACCAGTCGACGTCGACAGGGGTGTCGGCGAGCGCGGCCTCCGCGCAGGTCATCCAGCGGTCGAAGGAGAAGTGCTCGCTCCACCCGTCGAAGCGGCCGCCGGCCTCGTAGACCGCCTCGATGACCTTGCCGACCCGCCGGTCGCCGCGGGACAGCAGCCCTTCGACGATCCCCGGCTTGCCGTCGTGGTAGCGGAAGCCGATGGCCTTGGCGAAGCGCTTGTCCGAGCGGACCGCTTCCCGCAGCTTGGCGAGGCGGGCGTCGGTGGCGTCATGGCCGAGCTGGCCGACCCACTGGAAGGGTGTGTGCGGCTTGGGCACGAAGCCGCCGATCGACACCGTGCAGCGGATGTCGTTGCGGCCGGTGACCTCGCGGCCGGTGGCGATCACCCGCTTGGCGAGCTCAGCGATCTGCAGCACGTCGTCGTCGGTCTCGGTCGGCAGGCCGCACATGAAGTAGAGCTTCACCTGGCGCCAGCCGGCGGAGTAGGCGGCGGTGACGGTGCGGATCAGGTCGTCCTCGGTGACCATCTTGTTGATCACCTTGCGGATGCGCTCGCTGCCGCCCTCGGGGGCGAAGGTCAGCCCGGTCCGCCGGCCGTTGCGGGTCAGCTCGTTGGCCAGGTCGATGTTGAACGCGTCGACCCGGGTCGAGGGCAGCGACAGGGAGGTCTGGGTGCCCTCGTAGCGGTCGGCCAGGCCGTGCGTCATGGCGGCGATCTCGGAGTGGTCGGCGCTGGACAGCGAGAGCAGGCCGACCTCCTCGAAACCGGTGGCGGCCAGCGACTTCTCGACCATCTCGCCGATGCCGGTGATCGACCGCTCGCGCACCGGGCGGGTGATCATGCCGGCCTGGCAGAACCGGCAGCCGCGGGTGCAGCCGCGGAAGATCTCCACCGAGGCGCGCTCGTGCACCGACTCGGCCAGCGGCACCAGCGGCTGCTTCGGGTACGGCCACTCGTCGAGGTCCATGACGGTGTGCTTGCCGACCCGCCACGGGACGCCCGGGCGGTTGGGCGCGACCCGCTTGATCCGCCCGTCCGGCAGGTAGGCGACGTCGTAGAACGACGGCACGTAGACGCCCGCGGTGCGGGCCAGCCGCATCAGCAGCTCCTCGCGCCCGCCCGGGCGGCCCTCGGCCTTCCAGTCCCGCACGACGGCGCTGATGCCGAGCACCGCTTGCTCACCGTCGCCGAGCACGGCAGCGTCGACGAAGTCGGCCACCGGCTCCGGGTTGAAGGCCGCGTGCCCGCCGGCGACGACGACCGGGTCGTCGACCGTGCGGTCCGCGGCCCGGCGGGGCACGCCGGCCAGGTCGAGCGTCTGCAGAAGGTTGGTGTAGCCCAGCTCGGTCGCGAAGGAGACGCCGAGCAGGTCGAAGGCGCCGACCGGTCGGTGCGCGTCGACGGTGAACGCGGGCACGCCGTGCTCACGCATCAGCGCTTCCATGTCCGGCCAGACCGCGTAGGCGCGCTCGGCGAGCGTGCGCTCCTGCTCGTTGAGCACCTCGTAGAGGATCATCACGCCCTGGTTGGGCACGCCGACCTCGTAGGCGTCGGGGTACATCAGCGCCCAGCGGACGTCGCAGGAGTCCCAGTCCTTGACGGTGGAGTTGAGCTCGCCGCCGACGTACTGGATCGGCTTCTGCACCTGGGTGAGCAGCGGCTCCAGTCGCGGGAAGAGCGACTCGACGGACGTCTCGACGGGCACGGCGACGAACCTGTTTCATCGGGGTCGGGGGAAGCGTCCAGCCTAACCCCGGTCAGGCGTAGCGGCGCATGTGCACGTTCTGCAGGAGACCGACCGCGATCAGCCCGGCGAACATCGACGAGCCGCCGTACGACACGAACGGCAGCGGCACGCCGGTCACCGGCATGATCCCCAGCGTCATGCCGATGTTCTCGAACGCCTGGAAGGCGAACCAGCAGAGGACACCGGTGGCGACCAGCCGGCCGAAGAGGTCCTCGGCCTGCATCGCGATCCGGCCGGCCCGCCAGAGCACCAGACCGAGCAGGCCGATGACCAGGGCGGCGCCGACGAACCCGAGCTCCTCCCCCGCGACGGTGAAGATGAAGTCGGTCTGTTGCGCGGGGACGAAGTGGCCCTGGGTCTGCGCGCCGTGGAAGAGGCCCTGACCGTCCATGCCGCCCGACCCGACGGCGATCTGGGCCTGCCGGACGTTGAAGCCGGCCCCCTTGGGGTCGGCGGTCGGGTCGTAGAACGCGCGGAACCGGTCCAGCTGGTAGTCCTTCAGGACGCCGACCTGCACCGCGACGAACGCGGTCAGCACGGCACCGACCACCAGCCCGACGACCCAGCGGATCGGCGCGCCGGACACCGCGACCATCCCGAGCACGATCGCGCACATCACGAGGACGGTCCCGAGGTCCGGCTGCAGCAGCACGAGGACGAGCGGCGCGGCGGCGAACGCCAGCGCCAGCACGACGTCGACGTCGCGCGGCTCGTCCTCGGCGTCCCGCTTCTCCGCGAGCAGCATGGACATGCCGACGACGACCGCGACCTTGGCCAGCTCGGAGGGCTGCACCGAGAAGCCCGCGGGCAGCACGATCCACGAGTGAGATCCGTTGATCGTGGAACCCAGCGGCGACAGCACCGCGACCAGCCCGACGAGGGACAGCCCGTAGAGCACCGGCGCGTAGGCGCGCAGCATCCGGTAGTCGAACAGCGACGCGACCACTGCGAGCACCAGCCCGATGACCACGTTGAGGATGTGCTTCTTGAGGAACGCCTCCGGGTCGCCGCCGGTCTCCTCGGCGGCCCCCCTGGTCGCCGACCACACCAGCGCTGCTCCGATCGCGGCCAGCCCGATCACCGCGACGAGCAGCGTCCAGTCCATCCGGCGCAGCATCGAGTCGCGGTGCAGCAGCCGGGAGCCGCGCCGCGGAGGCGGCACCGTGTAGGGCGTGGGACGGTAGCCGGCGCTCATCCGTCCCTCTCGTCCTCGCGCCGGGCCCGCAGGTCGGGCACCAGGCCGCTACTGGTGTCGGTCCGGGTGACGGCGCCGCTGACGTTCCCGCCGCGCGGCTGTACGACGGTCCCGTCGGGACGGACGACCGGCAGCGCCCGGGTCGGGTGGCCACCGGGCGGCACTGCCGCGGCGAGGTCGACCCGGCCGCCGTCGACGCCGAAGAGGGTCTTGTAGAGCTCGGCCACCGACGGACCGGAGACGCCGGAGCCGGTGCCGCCCTGCGACACCATCATCACGACGGCGTACTGCGGCTTGGTCGCCGGCGCGAACGACGCGAACCACGACGTCGTCTGCTTGCCGTAGACCTCGCCGGTGCCGGTCTTGGTCGCGACCGGGAGCTTCCCGATCGGGAAGCCGGCCCGGGCGAACGGGCCGTAGCCGGTGCCGACCTCTGTCACCGTGCGCAGGGCGTGGCGCAGCCAGTCCAACGTCGCCTTGCTGACCGGCACCCGGCCGGCCGGCTCGGGCTCGATCCGCCGGACGAGCTCACCCTCGGGAGTCATGATCGCGCGGCCGATGTGCGGGGTGACCAGCGTGCCGTCGTTGGCCACCGCGGCGTACACCCGCGCCATCTGCAGCGGCGTGGTGGTCGTGTCGCCCTGGCCGATGGCGAAGTTGGCGGCGTCACCGCCGCGGTAGGCCCAGCCGTCGACGCAGTTCTCCTTCGACAGCTGGAGCAGGTACGCCGCGCGGGCCGGGTCCTTGCGGGCCACCTCCGGGTAGCCGGACTTGGACTTGGCGCAGTAGAAGTCCTTGGTGGCCTTCCAGTAGGCGCGCTTCCAGGCCCGGTCGGCGATCCGCCCGTCGGACTCGGCGGGCAGGTCGAGGCCGGTCGGCCGGCCGAGACCGAACGCCTTGGCCATCTGGGTGAACGGGTCCTTCGCGTTCTTCTTCGCCTTCAGGCCGCCCATCCGCAGCCAGGTCTCGTAGGCGAACTTGTAGAACACCGTGTCGCAGGACACCTGGATGGCGCGCAGCATCGAGATGACGCCGTAGCCCTGCGACTCGTAGTTGCGCTTCGGGGCGCCGCCGATCGAGTAGGCCGACGGGCAGTCGTAGGACCCGTCGACCGAGTAGCCCGCCTTGATCGCCGCCGGCAGGGTCACCGCCTTGAAGGTGGACGCCGGGGCGAACTCGCCCTGGAAGGCGCGGCTCTGGTTGGGGTAGTCGTTGCGCTTGCTGGTGATCTTCTTGTAGTCCTTGGTGCTGATGCCCCCGACCCAGATGTTCGGGTCGTACGTCGGCCAGCTCGCCATCGCCACGATCCCGCCGGTGCGCACGTCCATGACGACGACCGCGCCGGAGTCCGCCTTGAGCTTGGTCGCGTAGCCCTTGTTGATGTCACCGGTGTTGCGGGCTCGCATGATCGCGGCCTTGAGCTGCTTCTCGGCAGCTGCCTGCACCTGGGCGTCGATCGTGGTCACCAGGTAGTTGCCCGGCGTGGGCTCGGTCTCGGCGAGGGTGTCGATGACGCCGCCCTCATGGTCGACCGCCAGCGTCTTGACGCCGGGCCGCCCGCGCAGGTCGTCGTCGTACTGCCGCTCGAGACCGGCCCGGCCGATCAGGTCGGTGCGCTGGAGCACCGTCTCGTTCTTGGCGCCGCGCCGGTCGTTCGCGACCTCGCGAGCAGCCAGCTCCTCGTCGGTGACCGGCCCGAGGTAGCCCAGCTCGTGGGCGGCATTGGCGCTCAGCGGCTCGGGGTACTCACGGACCGCCGTCAGCTCGGCCGTCACGCCCGGGAAGTCCTCCCGGCGCTCCATGATCTGCAGCGCCATCTCGGTGTCGGCCTCGTCGGTGACCGGGATCGGCTGGTAGGGCGAGCCGTTGAAGCACCGGGGCGCGGGCGGCGCACCCTCGGAGCCGCAGAGCCTGGTCTTGTCCCAGACCTGCTCGAACGGCTCGCCGATGACGTCGGCGACCTTCGTCACAAGGGCCCGGCCGTCGTCGGGCTGGCGCAACATCGCGGTGCGGCTGATCGACACCACCAGCGCGGTGCGGTTGCGGGCCAGCGGCCGGCCACGGGCGTCGAGGATCATCCCCCGCGGCGCGGGGGTGATGATCTCGCGGGTGCCGTTCTCGGCCGCCGCGGTGCGGTAGTTCTCGGACGCCACCACCTGCAGGTACCAGAGCCGCCCCAGCAGGGTGACCAGCAGGGACAGCACGAGCACCTGCAGCACGACGAGCCGCAGCCGGGAACGCTCACTCATCGCAGCACCGCCTCGTGCTCCACCCGTCGGCTCAGTGCGAGCACGGCCGGCACGGCGAAGGCGCTGAGCACCACGTCGTAGACCAGCGCCGTGGGCAGCAGGTCCGTCACGGCCGACCAGGTCACGTTGGGGTCGTCGAGCAGGGCGCCGACCCCGGCGTACAGCAGGACCGACCCGACGGCGGCGGCCGCGACCACGACGAGCGGCACGAACGCCGACCGGCGGCTCTCGACCTGCGTGAGACCGGAGAGGTAGCCCACGACCGTGAGGACGAGCGCCCACCGACCCACCTCGTGGTCGGCGGGCGGCACCAGGTCGAGGGCCAGCCCGGCCGCGAAGCCGGTCAGCAGGCCGACGGTGGGTCCGCCGCTGAGGGCGGTGGCCACGACCACCAGCAGGACCAGGTCCGGCGTCGCGCCGGGCAGCGGCAGCCGGGAGAGGAAGGTGACCTGCAGCGCGAGCGCCACGACGACCAGGACGGCGGTCAGCGCGACCCGCGGCGCGCTCACCGCCGGCCCCCCGGCTGGACCGTCACGGTGACGGTGGGCCGCGGCGTCGACTCGGACGGCGTCGGGCGAGGCGGCAGGACCGCGTCGCGCGGGTCGGTGCGCGGCGGCTCGACCACCACCCCGACGAGGTCGAGGGCGGTGAAGTCGACGTAGGGCTCGACGACGGCGGTCCGGGTCTGCGACCCGGGGCTGCCCTGGACCCTGCGCGCGACGCCGACCGGCACACCCGGCACGTACGGAGTGTCACCCTGCGAGCCGAAGGTGACCAGCCGGTCGCCGGGCGCCACGGTGGACTGCCCGTCGAGCAGCCGGAGGTCCAGCGCACCGTCGTCGTCGATGCCCTGCCCCGTGGTGAACCCGACCTCCATCGAGCCCTCGAGCCGGACCCCGACCGAGGACTCGGGGTCGACGGCCAGCAGCACGGTGGCCGTCGACGGCCCGGCGGTCTTGACCCGGCCGACCAGGCCGTCACCGTCGAGCACGGTCATGTCGGCGCGCACCCCGTCGCGCGTGCCGGCGTCGATCGTCACGGTCCACGAGAAGCTCTGGGCGGCCCCGATGGCGATCACCTGTGCGGGCACGACGCGGTAGCGCCCGGTGGCGGCGACGTGCAGCAGCGCGTCAAGCTGCGCCGCCCGGTTGCGGTCCAGCTCGCCGGTCCGAAGCCGGCGGGTCAGCTCCTCGTTGCGCCGACGGAGCCGGTCGACCTCGTCGGCGTCGTCGCCGATGCTGGAGACGCCGTCGACCGCGTCGCTGACCGGGCCGGCGATCGCGGCGGCCACCTGCTCGACCGGCCCGAACACCGCGGCCGCTGCCCCTCGGACACCGTCCAGCGGGGACTCGTCGGCGGCACGGTGGTCGATGAGGACCAGGGCGACGGAGGTGACGAGGAGCAGCGCGAGGAGCACCCGGGTACGACGGGTGTCCCTGTTCATCTGTCCCTGTTCATCGGCCCTGCGACCCGCCGCCCGCTGCCCCTCAGTGTCGCGGCTCGGAGATGAGCACCTGCTGCAGCGCCTCGAACTCCTCGACACACTTCCCGGACCCCATCGCCACCGAGTCCAGCGGACGGTCGGTGAGGTGGATCGGCATCCCGGTCTCGTGGCGCAGGCGCTCGTCCAGGCCCTTGAGCAGCGCACCGCCGCCGGTGATGACTATGCCGCGGTCCATGATGTCGCCGGACAGCTCGGGCGGGCACTTGTCGAGCGTCGTCTTGACCGCGTCGATGATCGAGTTGACCGGCTCCTCGATCGCCTTGCGGATCTCCTCGGCGCTGACCACGATCGTCTTCGGCAGGCCGGAGACGAGGTCGCGGCCCCGGATCTCGGCGTGCGGCTCGTCCGGCGCCGGGAACGCCGAGCCGATCGCCATCTTGATCTCTTCCGCGGTGCGCTCGCCCAGCATGAGCGAGTACTCCTTCTTCACGTACGTGATGATCGCGGTGTCCAGCTCGTCGCCGCCGGTGCGGATCGACTGGCTGGTGACGATGCCGCCCAGCGAGATGACGGCGACCTCGGTGGTGCCGCCACCGATGTCGACCACCATGTTGCCGGTGGGCTCGTGGACCGGCAGGCCGGCGCCGATCGCGGCCGCCATCGGCTCCTCGATGATGTAGACCTTGCGGGCGCCGGCCGCGTAGCCCGCGTCCTTGACCGCCCGCTGCTCCACCCCGGTGATGCCGCTCGGTACGCACACGACGATGCGCGGCTTGGCCAGGTGACGACGGCGGTGCACCTTCTGGATGAAGTAGCGCAGCATCCGCTCGGTGGTGTCGAAGTCGGCGATGACGCCGTCCTTCAGCGGCCGGATCGCCACGATGTTGCCCGGCGTGCGGCCGATCATCTTCTTGGCCTCGGCGCCCACCGCGAGGATGCCACCGGTGTTGGTGTTGATCGCCACGACCGACGGCTCGTTGAGCACGATGCCCTTGCCGCGGACGTAGACCAGGGTGTTGGCCGTCCCGAGGTCGACGGCCATGTCCCGGCCGATGAACGACATGTTGGTGCCCATGTGCGGGAGTGGCCCTCCGGATCGCGTGCAGGTGCATCAGGCTGCATGAGCCGGGCGGGCTGCCCCGTCCGGTCACCCGCATCGTATCGGCGTCCCGAGGGTCCGGCCCGCCACCGCGCGCCGGACCGCCGCCAAGTTGTGACAACTCAATGCCCGCCGTCCCCGACCATCCGGGCTCCCGGAATGATCACGTTCACCTGGTCATTGGCCCCGGAACACGGCGTATACGCCGTGCTTCGGGTGCATCGATCACGCGGACGTGATCATTTCGGCCAGCCGCGGGCTAGAGGGTGGGGAAGAAGATCGCGATCTCGCGGGCGGCCGACTCGGCCGAGTCCGACGCGTGGACGATGTTCTCGCGGTTCGACAGCGACAGGTCGCCGCGGATGGTGCCGGCGGAAGCGACCCGGCCGTCGGTGGCCCCGTTGAGCGCCCGGACCACCGCGATCGCCTGGTCGCCCTCGAGCACCATCGCCATCAACGGGCCCGAGGTGACGAACTCGCGCAGCGGCGGGTAGAACTCGCGCTCCAGGTGCTCGGCGTAGTGCCGGTCGGCGGTCTCGCCGTCGACGGTGCGCTGGTCCATGGCCACGATGCGCAGGCCCTTGCGCTCGTACCGCTGGAGGACCTCCCCCACCAGCCCGCGGCGGACGGCGTCCGGCTTGACCAGGACCAGTGTGCGCTCGCTCACGGGGCCGGAGCCTAGCCCGGGGGTTCCGGAGGTGGCTGGGCCGCCTGCATCCGGGCGACCTTGCGGCCCAGGTGCAACGCCAGGAACCACAGGGCGGCGAAGACCAGGCCGAGCACGAACATCACCGGCACCAGGAAGCCGGCCGCGACGACCAGCACCTGCAGCACGGAGCCCGCGAGGTAGCCCCACGGCCGGCCGAGCAGGCCGGCCGTGAGCACGCAGGTCACCGCCAGGGTGCCCCCGGTCCACCAGAGCGTCGCGTCGTCGACGTCGCTGAGGTCCAGGGCCACCAGGGTGGCGAAGAACACGACCAGGCCCTCGAACACCAGGACGGACGCGGCGATGCCCCTCACCGGTCGCCCCTCACCGGTCGCCCCTCATCGGTCGCCCGTCACCGGTCGCCGAGCCCCAGCAGGGTCCGCGCCTCGGCGACGGTCACGATCGAGCCGGTCACCAGCACGCCGGAGCCACCCAGGTCGCCCTCCTCCTCGGCGAGGGCGACCGCGGAGTCGATCGCGTCGTCGAGCCGCGGGGTGACCTCGACCCGGTCCTCTCCGAACACCTCCACGGCGACCGCTGCCAGCTCGTCGGCCGGCATCGCCCGGCCGGACGTCGCCTCGGTGACCACGACCTCCGCGAGCACCGGCTCGAGGGCCTCGAGCATCCCTCGTACGTCCTTGTCGGCCATCGCCGCGAAGACACCCACCAGCCGGGTGAAGCCGAACGAGTCCTGCACGGCCTCGGCCGTGGCCCGGGCCCCGGCCGGGTTGTGGGCGGCGTCGAGCAGCACCGTCGGCGAGCGCCGGGCCACCTCGAGCCGGCCGGGAGACGTCACCTTGGCGAACGCGGCGCGCACGATGTCGACGTCGAGCGGCCCGCGCTCAGCGTGCCCGCCACCGAGGAACGCCTCGACCGCGGCCAGCGCCACCGCGGCGTTGTGCGCCTGGTGTCGGCCCATGAGCGGGAGGAAGACCTCGTCGTACTCCCCGGCAAGCCCGCGAAGGCTGAGCACCTGGCCGCCGACGGCGAGGGTCCGCGCCAGCACGCCGAACTCCAGGCCCTCGCGCGCCACGATCGCGCCCACCTCGACGGAGCGGCGCAGCAGCACCTCGGCCGCCTCGACCGGCTGCTGCGCGATGACGCCGTAGCTGCCGGCCTTGATGATCCCCGCCTTCTCGCCGGCGATCTGCTCGACCGTCGAGCCGAGGAAGCGCACGTGGTCGATGGCGATCGGCGTCACGACGGCGACGGCGGCGTCGGCGACGTTGGTCGCGTCCCAGGTGCCGCCCATGCCGGTCTCGACCACGGCGACGTCGACCGGCGCGTCCGCGAAGGCGGCGTAGCCCATCGCCGTGAGGACCTCGAAGAACGACAGCCGCACGTCGTGCCGGGAGTCGACGAGGTCGAGGTAGGGAGCGACGTCGTCGTACGTCGCGACGAACCGCTCCGGGTCGATCGGGGCCCCGTCGAACGCGATCCGCTCCCGCACCGAGTGCAGGTGGGGGCTGGTGAACCGGCCGGTGCGCAGCCCGAACTCGCGCAGCAGGGTCTCCACCATCCGGGTGGTGGACGTCTTGCCGTTGGTGCCCGCGACCTGGATCACCGGTGCCGACTGCTGCGGGTCGCCGAGCAGGTCGAGCACCTCGCGGATGCGGTCCAGCGACGGGACGATGTCGTGCTCGGGGGTGCGGCCGAGGATAGCCCGCTCCACCTCGCGCAGTCGCGCACCGACCACCTCATCGGGGCTGGTCTCCGGGCTCGTCTCCCGGCTGGTCTCCGACACGTCGGCGAGCCTAGGCCAGCCCGGCCGGCCTCGGCCGGGCAGCCAAACCTGCTGGCGAGGGGCCCATAGGATCCGGGGCATGGACCAGCTGACCCCCGCGGCCGCGCGGGTGCCCCAGAAGCCGACCGTCGACGGCCTCGAGGCGCGCTGGACCCAGGTATGGGACGAGCAGGGCATCTACCGCTTCGACCGGTCGAAGACCCGCGAGCAGGTCTTCTCCATCGACACACCGCCGCCGACGGTGAGCGGCTCCCTGCACGTGGGGCACGTGTTCTCCTACACGCACACCGACATCGTGGCCCGCTACCAGCGGATGCGCGGTCGGGAGGTGTTCTACCCGATGGGCTGGGACGACAACGGCCTGCCGACCGAGCGCCGGGTCCAGCACGACTTCGGTGTGCGGTGCGACCCCTCGGTCCCCTACGACCCGGACTTCCAGCTGCCGGCCAAACCGGACCCCAAGAAGCAGGTGCCGATCTCCCGGCGCAACTTCATCGAGCTCTGCGAGCGGTGGACCGAGGAGATCGAGCAGGCCTACGAGCAGCTCTGGCGCCTGGTCGGGCTCTCGGTCGACTGGTCCCAGCAGTACACGACGATCGGCGACGCCTCCCGGACCGCGTCGCAGCGCGCCTTCCTGCGCAACCTGGCGCGCGGCGAGGCCTACCAGGCCGAGGCCCCCAGCCTGTGGGACGTGACGTTCCAGACCGCGGTGGCCCAGGCCGAGCTCGAGGCCCGGCCCTACCCCGGCCACTTCCACCGGGTTGCCTTCCATCCGACGGCTGGCCCCGAGGGTCCGGTCCACATCGAGACCACCCGACCCGAGCTGATCCCGGCGTGCGTCGCGCTGGTCGCCCACCCGGACGACGAGCGCTACCAGCCGCTGTTCGGCACGACCGTCCGCTCCCCGCTGTTTGGCGTCGAGGTGCCGGTGCTCGCGCACCACCTCGCCGAGCCGGACAAGGGCGCCGGCATCGCGATGTGCTGCACCTTCGGCGACCTGACCGACGTCACGTGGTGGCGCGAGCTCGACCTGCCCGTGCGGTCGGTGGTCGGGCGCGACGGCCGGCTGCTGCGCGAGACGCCCGAGTGGCTGGCGGGCAGCCAGACCGGCGCAGCGGCGTACGCCGAGATCGCCGGCAAGACGACCTTCTCGGCGCGGGCGGCGGTCGTGGACGCGCTGCGCGCCTCCGGCGACCTCGACGGCGAGCCGACCCCCACCGAGCGGATGGCCAACTTCTACGAGAACGGCGACAAGCCGCTGGAGATCGTGACCAGCCGCCAGTGGTACATCAGCAACGGCGGGCGCGACGAGGAGCTGCGGGCGGCATTCGTGGAGCGCGGCCGCGAGATCACCTGGGTGCCCGACTTCATGCGGCACCGCTACGAGAACTGGGTAAACGGGCTGCAGGGCGACTGGCTGGTCAGCCGGCAGCGGTTCTTCGGGGTGGCCTTCCCGGTGTGGTACCGCCTCGACGCCGACGGCCAGCCGGACTACGACGACCCGATCCTCGCCGACGAGGCGGACCTGCCCGTCGACCCGGCGTCCCTGACCCCGCCCGGCTACACCGACGACCAGCGTGACGTGCCGGGTGGCTTCACCGCCGACCCCGACGTGATGGACACCTGGGCGACCTCGTCGCTCTCGCCGCAGGTGGTGTGCGGCTGGGAGCGCGACCCGGACCTCTTCGCGCGCACCTTCCCGATGGACATGCGCCCGCAGGCGCACGAGATCATCCGCACCTGGCTGTTCGCGACCGTCGTGCGCGCCCACTACGAGCACGGTGTCGTGCCATGGACGCACGCGGCGATCTCCGGCTTCGTGGTCGACCCGGACCGCAAGAAGATGTCGAAGTCCAAGGGCAACGTCGTGGTGCCGACCGACGTGCTGGAGCGCTACGGGTCGGACGCGGTGCGCTGGCGGGCCGCCGGCGCCCGGCCGGGCATGGACAGCCCTTTCGACGAGACGCAGATGAAGATCGGGCGCCGGCTGGCCATCAAGGTGCTCAACGCGTCGAAGTTCGCGTTGTCGCTCGGTGCGGTCGAGGCCCCCGAGGCCGTCAGCGACCCGCTGGACCGGGCTCTGCTCGCCACCCTCGCCGGGGTCGTCCGCGAGGCGACCGAGGCGATGGACGCCTACGAGTACACCCGCGCCCTCGAGGTCACCGAGACGTTCTTCTGGGGCTTCTGCGACGACTACCTCGAGCTGGTCAAGGAGCGCGCATACGGTGGTCGCGGCGACGAGTCGGCCGCGTCCGCGAAGGCGACCCTGGCAGCCGCCCTCTCGGTACAGCTGAGGCTGCTCGCCCCCTTCCTGCCCTTCGTCACCGAGGAGGTCTGGTCGTGGTGGCAGGAAGGATCGGTGCACCGGTCGGCGTGGCCGGAGGCCGACCAGGTCGCGGCGCTCGCCCCGGGCGCCGACGCCGGCGTCCTCCGCGACACCGCGGTGGTCCTGGCCGCGATCCGCAAGGCCAAGTCCGAGGCCAAGACCTCGATGCGCACCGACGTCGCTGCGGCCACGGTGAGCGGCCCCCAGGCGGCCCTGGACCGGGTGCGGCTGGCCGCCGACGACCTGCAGGCCACCGGCCGGGTCGGCGAGCTGGTGTTCGGCCCCGCCGACGGCACCCTCACCGCCACGGTGACTCTCTGAGGGCCCACCGGCCCTCAAGGCCACCCGGGACGGTGCCGACGCACCCCTGACGACCGTTCCGGCCGAGGGGACCACGTGACCGACCAGGACCGACAGCACGCCGCGCCGCCGGCCGACCCGGCGGCGCCCGTGCCGCCGCCTCGCCCGGTGCGCGACCTCGGGTTCTTCGCCGCCCCGCAACCGCGCGACGGCGGAAGCTTCGGCGGGTCGTTCGGCGGCGCCGCTCCGGTCGCCCCCAGCCAGTTCGGCGGTGCCGCTCCGGCGGCCGGCGGCCAGTTCGGCACCTTCGGGGACGCCCCCTTCGGCGCTCCGGCACCTGCCTACACCGGCCCGCCCGGGCCGCCGCCCGGCGCCCGCCGCGGCACCGGCTCCACCACCAAGGTGGTGGTCGCCGGGGTCGCGGTGCTCGTGCTGCTCCTCGCGGTCTTCGGCGGGCGCTTCGGCTGGCAGCAGTTCGTCGCCGACCCCGTCCTTCCCGACACGCTGGGCGACATGCCGCGGCTGGCCGGCGCGAAGTCGGACGCGGAGCTCGGCGGCATGCAGCAGGGAGTCACCGACCAGCTGGCTGCGGGCGGCACGGCCAAGGTCGGCTTCTACTCGGACGGCCTGGGCAGCGGCTACCTGCTGGTCGCCGTGCGCGGCGGCAGCGACAGCACGGATCCCGGCTCGGAGCCCGACCTCCTCGCCGGCTGGACGAAGACCGAGCAGGACGGCACGACCTGCTACACCCAGCCGGCACAGGCAGCCGAGGGTGTCGGCGTCACCATGTGCGTCCAGGGCTTCTGGCGCCGCGCCGTCCTCGTCCTGGGGCTGGCGGCCACGCCGCCCGACCCGGCGACCGTCGCCACAGTGACCGCCGAGGCGTGGGACGCGCAGTGACCGCCGGGGCGAGTGCCTCGCGGCGTACGTCCTGATCTGGGGCTAGGCGGACTTCTCGCGGCGCTCGCGCTTGGGCGACTCGCGCGGCACGAGGGTCGGGTTGACGTGCTCGAGCACGACCTCCTGGGTCACGACCACCTTGGCGACGTCCTTGCGCGAGGGCACCTCGTACATCACGGAGAGCAGGACCTCCTCCATGATCGCCCGCAGTCCGCGGGCGCCGGTGCCCCGCAGGATGGCCTGGTCGGCCATCGACTCGAGGGCGTCGTCGGTGAACTCCAGCTCGACCCCGTCGAGCTCGAAGAGCCGCTCGTACTGCTTGACCAGCGCGTTGCGCGGCTCGGTGAGGATGCGCACGAGTGCGTCCTGGTCGAGGTTGCGCACGCTGGTGATGACCGGCAGCCGGCCGATGAACTCGGGGATCATGCCGAACTTGAGCAGGTCCTCGGGGAGCACGTCACCGAACACGTCGGTGGAGTCGCGGTCGGCCTTGGAGTGCAGGGTGGCGCCGAAACCGAGGCCCTTGCGGCCGATCCGGCCCTCGATGATCTTCTCGAGGCCGGAGAAGGCGCCGCCCACGATGAAGAGCACGTTGGTGGTGTCGATCTGGATGAACTCCTGGTGCGGGTGCTTGCGCCCGCCCTGCGGCGGCACCGACGCGGTGGTGCCTTCGAGGATCTTGAGCAGCGCCTGCTGGACACCCTCGCCGGAGACGTCGCGGGTGATCGACGGGTTCTCGCTCTTGCGAGCGATCTTGTCGACCTCGTCGATGTAGATGATCCCGGTCTCGGCCTTCTTGACGTCGTAGTCGGCGGCCTGGATCAGCTTGAGCAGGATGTTCTCGACGTCCTCGCCGACGTAGCCGGCCTCGGTGAGGGCGGTGGCGTCGGCGATCGCGAACGGCACGTTGAGCATGCGCGCGAGGGTCTGGGCCAGGTGGGTCTTGCCGCAGCCGGTCGGGCCGATCAGCAGGATGTTGGACTTGGCCAGCTCGACGTGCTCGTCTCGGCCGCCCTTGCCGCCGGAGAGCTCACCGGCCTGCACCCGCTTGTAGTGGTTGTAGACCGCGACGGCCAGGGCCTTCTTGGCGACGTCCTGCCCCACGACGTAGGAGTCGAGGAACTCGCAGATCTCGATCGGCTTGGGCAGCTCGTCCCACTTGAGGTCCGAGCTCTCCGAGAGCTCCTCCTCGATGATCTCGTTGCAGAGGTCGATGCACTCGTCGCAGATGTAGACGCCGGGACCGGCGATGAGCTTCTTGACCTGCTTCTGGCTCTTTCCGCAGAACGAGCACTTCAGCAGGTCGCCGCCGTCACCGATGCGCGCCACCCGGGGGCCTCTCCCTCTCGCTGACCGGCCTGGCGACCGGATCGTCCGTGTCCTGACGGTACCCCGGTGCGGCCCGATGCGCCTCCATTACTGCGCCGCCGGGCCTGTCCGGTTCGCCCGTTCGGGCGTCCGTCGCCCTCAGCCCCCGCGCGTCGTCAGCACCCGGTCGACCAGGCCGTAGTCCACGGCCTCCTCGGCGGTGAGGATCTTGTCGCGCTCGATGTCCACCTGCACCTGCTCCGCGGTGCGGTTGGAGTGCTTGGCGATCATCTCCTCGAGCAGCGAGCGCATCCGCAGGACCTCGCGGGCCTGGATCTCGACGTCGCTGGCCTGGCCGCCGCCCTCGGTCGAGGGCTGGTGGATGAGGATCCGCGAGTTGGCCAGCGCGAAGCGCTTGCCCGGCGTGCCCGCCGCGAGCACGATCGCGGCCGCCGACGCCGCCTGGCCGAGGCAGGTGGTCTGGATGTCCGGCCGGACGAACTGCATCGTGTCGTAGATGGCCGTGAGCGCGGTGAACGAGCCGCCGGGCGAGTTGATGTAGATCGAGATGTCCCGGTCGGGGTCGGCCGACTCCAGGGTCAGCAGCTGGGCCATGACGTCGTTGGCGATCGTGTCGTCGATGGCCTGCCCGAGGAAGATGATGCGCTCCTCGAAGAGCTTGGCGTAGGGGTCGGTGCGCCGCCAGCCGTACGATGTCCGCTCCTCGATCTGGGGCAGGTAGTAGCGGGAGCTCGGCAGGGACAGGTCGCTCATCTGGGCTCGTTCTCCTCGCGGGGCGCGGTCGACCGGGTGCACCGGGTTGACGGGGTGACTCATGCGGTGCCGCCCGAGCCGCTCACCTGGCCGGCGCTGCTCACGACCTGGTCGACCATGCCGTAGTCGCGGGCCTCGTCGGCGGTGAACCAGCGGTCGCGGTCGGAGTCACGCTCGATCTGCTCGACCGTCTGGTTGGTGTGCGCCGCGATCAGCTCGGCCATCTTGTTCTTGGTGTAGAGCATCTGCTCTGCCTGGATCCGGATGTCGGAGGCGGTGCCCCCGAGGCCGCCGGACGGCTGGTGCATCATGATCCGCGAGTGCGGCAGCGCGTAGCGCTTGCCCGGGGCGCCGGCGCAGAGCAGGAACTGCCCCATCGACGCCGCGAGGCCCATCGACACCGTGGCCACGTCGTTCTTGACGAACTGCATCGTGTCGTAGATCGCCATGCCGGCCGAGACCGAGCCACCCGGCGAGTTGATGTAGAGCCAGATGTCGCGGTCGGGGTCGTCGGCCGCGAGCAGCAGCAGCTGCGCGCAGATCGCGTTGGCGTTGGCGTCCTCGACCACCGAGCCCAGGAAGATGATCCGCTCGCGGAGCAGGCGGTTGTAGACCTGGTCGTCCAGGCCCATGCCCTGGGGCTGGGGCGAACGGCCCTCGGGTCCGGAGAGCCGGGGGGTGATGAGCTCGCTCACTGCGCGTCACCTGTCTCGTGTGCGGGTGTGTCCTGCCGATCAACTGGTAGCGACACTAACGCCCGGCACCGCTCGCGACGTCCTCGACTCCGCGCTGTTCGCTGTCGGCGCACGGGCGTCACCCGGACAGGTCAGGCGGGCGCGTTTTCCTCGTCCGCGGCCTCGGCGGCCGGCTCGTCCGACGCAGTGACGGCCGTCTCGTCGGACGACTCCTCGACCGGCTCGCCCAGGTGCGCGGGATCGGCTTCCAAAGCGTCCTCGCGGAGCGCCTCGAGGTCGACGGGACGACCCGACTCGTCGGTGACCACGGCCTTCTCGAGCACCAGGGCGAGCGCCTTGCCGCGCACGACCTCCGACACGAGCACCGGCACCTGGCCGGCCGACACGATCTGCTGGGCGAACTGGTCCGGGCCCATGCCGTAGCGCGACGCGCTGCGGACGATGTGCTCGGTGAGCTCCTGCTCGTTGACCGACAGCTGCTCCTTCTCGACCACCTTGTCGAGCACGAACTGCGCGGTCATGGCCTCACGGGTCCGCTTCTCGATGTCAGCGTCGAACTCCTCAGCCGTCTGTCCCTCGGCGGTCAGGAAGTCGTCGCGGCTCATGCCGGCGGCCTCCAGCTGGTGGGCCATGTTGTGGTTGCGCGAGTCGATCTCGGCCTTGATGACGCCCTCGGGCAGGGGGATGTCGACATTGGCGAGCAGCGCCTCGAGCACCTTGTCTCGCGCCTGCACGCCCTGCTGGACGGCCTTCATCTCGCCGACCCGCTTGCGCACGTCGTCGCGCAGCTCGTCCAGCGAGTCGAACTCGCTCGCGGTCTGCGCGAAGTCGTCGTCGAGCTCGGGCAGCTCGCGCTCCTTGACCGACTTGAGCTCGACCGTGACGGTCGCCTCCTGGCCGGCGTGGTCGCCGCCGACCAGCGTGGTCGGGAAGTTCTTCGACTCACCGACGGAGAGACCGGTCACCGCCTCGTCCAGGCCGTCCAGCAGCGACCCGGACCCGACCTGGTAGCTGAGGCCCTTGGCGGTGAGCTCCTCGACCGCCTGGCCGTCGACGGTGGCCGCGAGGTCCATCGACACGAAGTCGCCGTCGGCCGCCGCCCGGTCGACGCCGGTCAGCGTGGCGAACCGCTCGCGCAGGCCGTCCACCTGCTCCTCGACCTCGGCGTCGGTCACCTCGGCGTCGTCGACGGTGACCTCGAGGCCCTCGTAGTCCGGCAGGTCGAACTGCGGCCGGACGTCCACCTCGGCGGTGAACGTCAGGTGCTGGCCGTCCTCGAGCTCGGTGACGTCGACCTCGGGCTGGCCGAGGACCTGCACGTCGTTCTCCTCGACCGCCCGCCCGTACAGCTCGGGCAGCGCCTCGTTGACGGCCTCCTCGAGCACCACAGCGCGGCCGAAGCGCTGGTCGATGACGCGCGGCGGCACCTTGCCCTTGCGGAAGCCGGGGATCGAGACCTGGCCACCGATCTTGCGGTAGGCGGCGTCGAGGCTCGGCTTGAGCTCCTCGAAAGGCACCTCCACCGTCAGCTTCACCCGGGTCGGGTTGAGGGTCTCGAGGTCGCTCTTCACGGGGGCGGGCTCCTTGGCGTGCGGGGGCGGTGTGCGGGGTGTCAGGCGTGCGGGGGGTGCAGGTGTGCGACCGGGCCGTACGGCGCGAGGGGACGCATCGAGCGGAACGAGCAGCCGGCCTGGTGCGGTGGGTCGGGGCGGGGAGACTCGAACTCCCGATCTCCTGCCCCCAAAGCAGGCGCGCTAGCCACTACGCTACGCCCCGCAGCGCACATGGCATCCTAGGGCCCGCTGCCGCTGCGGGCTAACCCAGCGGCCGCCCGGGCGCGGGTTGCGTCGCCCGCGGGTGTAGCTCAATGGCAGAGCCCCAGCCTTCCAAGCTGGTCATGCGGGTTCGATTCCCGTCACCCGCTCAACGCAGGTCAGCCGCTCTCCAGCGCCAGGCTCAGGAAGTCGAGCTGCTGCTGCTTGCGCATGATCACGTGCTCGAGGAGGTGCTCGAGCGCCTCGCTGCGCGGCTCCTGCCCGGAGTGCGAGATGACCGCGTGCAGCGCGGTCACGACATCGTGCTCCCGCTCGACGAAGCCGGCGAGGGCCTTCGCCGGGTCCGGCTCCGGGCGCACCGTGCCGACGTCGAGGTCCGGCTCGCCGCCGACCGCCGCCAGCTTCTCGGTCAGCAGGTAGGTGTCCTCCAGCTCGTGCTGCACGAACTGGCGCAGCCGCGCCTTCGTGCCCACGCCGGCCAGGCCGCGCATCGCCCCGGCCAGCAGCGTCATCTCGAGCAGGGACCTGGACTGCAGGGTCAGGGCGGCGCCCAGCGTGCGCCGGACCTCGGTCTCGTCCATCGGTTCACGGCCCTGCGCGGGCTCCTCGTCAGGCATGCCCGGCGGACTACCCCGCCCTCAGCGCTCAGAACACCCGAAACTGCGCTAGATCCGGACGGGCACCGGCCGCTGCGCGTTGGCCGCTTCGTCAAGGAGGATGCGCTCGGCGCGCCGGTAGAGCTGATCAGCGTGGGCCGGGCTGTCCCCGACCGCCGTGAGCCCCACGCGACCGTGCTCCGTCAGGCAGCTGATCATGTGGAACACGATGCCGGTCTGCCGCGCCTGGTCGAAGTGCAGACCGTGCCGGGCGACTATGTCGAAGAGGTCGTCCAGACTCAGACCGCGCAGGGCCGCCGACTCGAGATGGTCGGTGGCGACAAGGTGCTTCTCCTTGCCCGCCTGGGTGAGGAACAGGCCGGTGGCCCCGTCGTAGCGGCCGTCCGTCAGGAACTGCAGGGTGAGGAAGGGATGGGTCGTGCCGCCCTTGCGCAGGTTGATCTCGATGGCGTACGGCGTCCAGCTTCCGTCGCCGTCATCCACGACGACGAAGTCCAGCGCGAACCTGCCGAGCACGCCTTCGCGGGAGAGTCGCTGGCCCACCGCAAGCGCATCGGCGCTGATCGCCCTCGCGTAGGCGAAGTCCGCGGGGAACCTGCACCCGAGGTAGCTCTGCCCGCTGGGCCCACCGAGGAGCTGGTCGTGCGTGGACAGCAGCTCGACCAGACCGCCCGGCAGGACCCGGAGCTGGACGCTCGGGCTGCGCAGCTCGGCTCCGGTGATGCGCTCCTCGACGATGCCTCCGCGCTGGCCGAGCTTGGCCACGTAGGCGTCGAACGGCATGTCCGGGCGCTCGAACTCCATCCGGCGCAACCGGTCGGCGACCGCCGCGGGCTCCTCGGCCGACCCAGGCGCGGGCAGCCCGCCCAGGTCCACGATGGCGTTGCCCTCGCCCGAGACGCCTTCGTTGAGCTTGACGATCACGTACCGGACCGACGGCCGGTCACGGCGCAGGCGCAGGGTGGCGTCGAGCAGGTCGTCGAGCGTGTGCAGGTCCTCGAAACCGATCGGATGACGAACTCCCTCCTCGGCGAAGAGGCGGCGGCAGCCGGTCTTGGTCCCGAGGTCGAAGAGCCGGGGGTCCGCGCCGTAGACGGGGATGCCCAGCGCGAGCGCCAGGTCCCGCTCGAGCGTCGTCGTGGTGTACGGCACGAGGTGCGAGCGGGACGGGTCCGGCACGAGCTCGGCGATCCGGGCGAGCAGGCGGGGACGCTCGAGCAGCTTCTCGCTCAGCGGCCGCGGCGAGGCGTCGTTGACCGGGACCAGGGTCAGCCGGGCGAGGGCGTGGCTCGGGATCACGCCGGGCAGGAGGGCGAGGTAGTACTCGACGACGGCCGGCGCGATCGGCATCGAGGTGACGTAGACCATCTGCAGCCGGGGCTCCCGCAGGAGCAGCAGCAGGAAGAGGAACCGCTCCTCCATGGCCTGGCCGAGGGAGCCGCTGCGCTCCGTGACCCGGTCGAGCGTCACCGAGGGGACGACGACCACCGACTCGCCCTCCTCGTTGAGTCCCATCACGGACCAGGCCCCGGCCATCCGGTCCTGCAGCCGGTCGAAGAGCGCATAGCGCTCGTCCTCGTCGAGATCGGCCAGGGCGCGACTCCGCAGGCTGCTGGTGGTCATGACGTCACCCGCGCCGCGTCGAGCCCCTTCACGTCATAGACCTGGACCGGCCGGGTGAAGCCGCGCAAGGTCAGCTCGCCCAGGGGCTGGCCGACGACCTGCTCGGCGGTCGCGGCATGCACTCGCTGGGTCACCAGGATCTGGTCCTGGGCGGCCTCCCCGCACAGCCGTGAGGCGAGGTTGGTGACGCTGCCGATGGCGGCGTAGTCGTAGCGACCCTCGAAGCCGACGCGTCCCAGCGTGGCAAAGCCCTGGGAGATGCCGATCGAGAAGCCGAGGTCGTGCCCGCGCCGGGTCCACTCGCCGATCAGGTCCTGGACCCGGCTGCGCATGGCCACCGCCATCCGGACGGCCCGCAGGGCCGCGTCGTCGCACGGGAGCGGGTCGTTGAAGAAGACCATCAACCCGTCGCCGGCGAACTGTTCCAGGGTGCCTTCGAACCGGTGGATGAGGTCTCCGAGCGCTGCGTAGTACTCCCCGAGGACGGTCATGACCTCCTCGGGCTCTGCGGTCTCGGCGAACGCGGTGAAGCGGCGGAGGTCGCAGAAGACGACGACGATCTCCCGGCGATGGCTCTCCAGGAACGACTCGTCCCCCGAGTGGACGACGAGGTCCACCAGCTGCGGCGCGAGGAACCGCCGGAGACGGTTGACGCGTTCGAGCTCGTCCACCTGGGCCTTGACCCGCTGCTCCAGTTCCTCGTTCCAGCCCTGGAGCTCCACCTTCTGCCGCTCCACCGTGTCGTGATAGCGCTTGACCCGCACCAGCGACCGCACCCGCGCCAACAGCTCGGCCTGGTCGAAGGGCTTGGTGACGAAGTCGTCGGCACCGGCCTCGATCGCCGCGATCTTCTCCTGGTCGCCGCTCGCCGTGATCATCACCACCGGCAGGAAGGCGGTCAGGGGGTCCTGCCGCAGCCTGCGACACACCTCGTAGCCGTCCAGTCCCGGCATCACGATGTCGAGCAGCACGATGTCAGGCACCTGCTCGTGCACGGACGCCAAGGCCTCCTCACCGGACGACACGCCGACCACGCGAAAGCCGCGAGGCGTGAGGACGGCGTCGAGCAGGCGCACGTTCTGCGGCAGGTCGTCGACGACGAGCACAGTGGCGTCATCAGTCACGTGACACCTCTCCGGTGGGAAGGAATCCGCGCACCTGGGTCGGCAACGCGCGGACGCTGATCGGCTTCTCGAGGTAGCCGTCGAAGCCGGCGATGAGAGCGCGTTCGCGGTCGTCCTTCATCGCGGACGCCGTGACGGCCACGACCGGCACGGACTCGGTGAGGGGCGACCCCCGGAGCCGGCGAAGTGCCTCGGTGCCATCGATCCCCGGCAGCTGCAGGTCCATCAGGACGAGGTCCGGCGGACGCTCGAGCGCGATGGCAAGGCCCTCCTCGGCCGAGCTCGCGGCCACCACCTCGAACCCGGCGAAGTCCAGGACGTCGCGGATCAGCTTGAGGTTTCGCGGGTTGTCCTCGACGACGAGGATCATGGCCTCGCTCACGCCGTCTCGCCCCGCTCCGCCCCAGCCCTCACGGGCCGGGACGGCAGAGCGCCGACCCGCTGCAGGGCAGCGAGCACGTCGTCCCGCCCGACCGGCTTGACGAGGTACTCGGCCGCACCGAGCGCCACGGCCTGGGGCCGCTCGTCCAGCATCGTCACCACGACGACGGGAGCAGCGGCGGTCGCCGGATCGCTCTTCAGCGCCTCGAGCACTCTCCACCCGTCCATCCCGGGAAGACGGATGTCGAGGACGACGGCCACCGGCTGGTGGTCCCGCACGGCGGCCAGTCCCTGCAGACCGTCATGGGCGGCGACCACGCGGACACCGGCCCCCTCCAGGTACAGCGTCACGAGGTCCAACGACCGGCGGTCGTCCTCCACGACGACGACCAGCGGGGCCTGGTCCGGCAGCTGGCCGGCTCGAGGACGGTCGGCGCGCGACTCCGTGAGCGGCACGGTGAAGCTGAACGTGCTTCCTCGACCGAGCTCGCTGTCGAGCCACATCCGGCCACCGAACAGCGCCACGATCCGCCGGCACAGTGTCAGACCGAGCCCCGTGCCCTCGGTCCTCTCTCGCGCCCTGCCGGCTTGCTGGAACGACTCGAAGATGCGTTCGCTGTCCGCTGGGTCGATCCCCACGCCCGTGTCCGAGACCGCGATGCACAGCTCGTCGCCTTCCATCGCGGCCCGGACCGAGACCTGCCCTCCGTCGCGGCTGAACTTCACCGCGTTGGACAGCAGGTTCAGGACGACCTGCCGGAAGCGCAGCTCATCGGTCGTCACCTCACCGACGTCCGGGGCCACTTCGAGGTCGAGCTCGATGGCGTGCGCCGCGGCCCGCTCCCGGACCTGTGCGAGGGACTGGTCGAGGGACTCGCGCACGGAGAACTGCGACGGGTCGAGCTCCATGCGTCCGGCTTCGACCTTGGACAGGTCGAGGATGTCGTTCAGCAGCTCGAGCAGGTGCCGGCCGGAGGCGAGGATGTCCCGCAGGTAGTCCTCCTGCCGGTCGTTGATGTCACCGAACATGCGCTCCAGGAGGACCTCGGAGAACCCGATCACGGCGTTCAGAGGTGTGCGCAGCTCGTGCGACATGCTGGCGAGGAACTCGGACTTGTGCCTGCTGGCCACGTCGAGCTCGCCGGTCCGCCGTTGCAGCTCTCCGAACAGACGGGCGTTGACGATGGCGAGCGCGGACTGGCCGGCGAAGGTCTGCAGCAGCTCGGGAATCTCTTCCGAGAATCCGCCCGGACTGCGTCGCCGCACGACCAGGGCACCCACGATCTCCGCCTCGTGCTGCATCGGGACCGCCAGCACCGAGCGCCACCCGGCGCTCCTGAGCTGCGCCAGATGGGGATCGAGGACCGCCGTCTCGAGGTCTTCCTCCATCTGCGGCTGTCCCTCGAGGCAGGCCCGGCCGACCAGGGAATTGTCCAAGGAGATGTGGGTCGCGCCGAGCCGCTGGAGGAGTTCCGCTGTGGTGCCGAACGCCGCCCGGATCCGGAACGCCTGGCTGGCGGTGTCGAGCTCGAGGAGGGAGCCGCCGTCGGTGCCGGTGAGCTGGACGGCGTGCGTGACGATGGTCGTGAGCACCTCGTCCAGGTCGAGGCTCGAGTTCACCACGTGCCCGATCTCCCGCAGGGCCTCCAGCTGACCGACCTTGTCCGCCAGCTCGGTCGTGCGGGCCCGCAGGTCACGCACGAGGTCGACGTTGCGGATCGCGATCGCGGCCTGGGCGGCGAAGGTGCTGACCAGCTGGATGGCTCGCTCGCTGAACGGGTCGACCTCGCTACGCCAGAGAGAGAGCACGCCGACGACCTCGGCCTCGACGATCATGGGCACTCCGAGAGCGGTCCGGAACCCTCCCACGCGCTGGATGTCGGGCCGGCCGTACTCCGGGTCGGCCAGGACGTCCGCGATCTGCTGCGCCCGACGGTCGAGGGCGACCCGGCCGGCCAGGCTCGCCCGGTCCGCGACCAGCGGCTTCTCGCGGATGTAGTCGAGGTAGTCGTCGGAGACACCACTCTCCACGGCGACCCGGAAGGTGCCCTCCTCGAGGAGGGAGACCAGGGCGGCGTCCGCCCCGCACAGGCGGCGGGCACTCGCGACCACCGTCCCGAGCACGCCTTGCAGGTCAGCCGCCGAGCGGCCCAGGGCCGTCAAGATCTCGCCGGTCGCATCGAGGTGCTCCCGGGACTCACGGAGGTCGGCGCGCAGGCGCCCGAGCTCGCCGTCGTCCGGGTGGCCGGGACCTGAAGCTGCTGCCTCGTCGCTGGGCATGCGGACCCCCTCGCCGCACAGGGCGCTGCGGGCCCGCGTCGGGCCATG